>CAVKDE010000151.1:0-2643 GCA_963654835.1 Duodenibacillus sp.
CAGTTGCCCCTGTCATCATAACAAAATAAGCCCAGCCCAAAAATTGCTGATTTTTGCTAAATTTGCCATGATATTTTCCCAGCAGCCAGGCAACTACAATCAAAGAAAAAATAGGCGCAACGTGCGTCAGGCGATAATAATCACCCCTGCTGTAGCCATTATCAGCATCAAAGCCATAGAACCAACCAAAATGCAGATTTAAAGTCAATGCAGCTATCGTAATAACTTCCAATGCCCAATATGCTTTCAATACAAGGCCAGGCTTCTCGTCTTTATCCTTAACCAGATTCCAGATAAATACAGAAAAGAATAATGAGATAAGATCATTAGAAACAAAGGTAATATAATTACTAGCTCTCGTTACCGTTCCCCAAAACAGCCCGGGCTCTCCATCATACGCCCAGGATATAGCATCGCTGACCAATCTGATAATACAGGTTAATAAAAGCGTTTTGGTAATCTTTTTCTGGTTAAGTTCATTTTTGAATAAGTACAATATAATACAGAATATTAATGTAAGCCATATTTCGCTCACCGCAAGCTGCACACTTTGCATTTTTTATCCCCCTATAACTTCTTACAACTGAATGTTACATTACGTTTCCACCATTTTGCGACAGATACAGAAAAATTATATCACAAAAGCGTAAATTTCACAATCTGTACAAAAATAATTTACTTTTGCTTAAACCAGTTTTCCAATTCACAATTTTTATTAGTGATTTTTGCGTATTTACGCACTCCCCATAACAAAAGCAAAAAATAAGTGCTGGTAGTCTCAATCTTAGATCAAGATACCAACACTTATTATAGAACCGTTTTTCTTTAACAGTACTCAAAAATTTCCTGGCAAGTTAATCCTTATGCAGCACGCAGATTTCAATACCAGAAGCCTTCATCATGTCCTCCGCCAGCTTATCCGGATAAGGATTAGCATAAACAATGCGCTTAATACCCGCATTGATAAGAATTTTAGTACACACCACACAAGGCTGGTGCGTGCAATACACCGTGCCACCGTTCACCGAAACACCATGATAAGCAGCCTGCACAACAGCATTTTGCTCTGCATGGATACCACGACACAGCTCGTGCATCTTGCCAGAAGGCACGTGCAGCTGCTCGCGCAGGCAGCCAACAACATCGCAGTGCGGCAAATCTTTCGGTGTACCGTTGTAGCCTGTAGCCACAATCTGCTTATTTTTGACAATCACCGCGCCCACGCTGCGACGCAGGCAGGTAGAACGGGTGCTCACCACGCGCGCAATTTCCATAAAGTAATCGTCCCAATCGGGTCTTGCTTTATGTTCCATCATCTTATACCGTGCCAAAAATGCGGTCGCCGGCATCGCCCAAACCAGGAACGATGTAACCATGCTCGTTCAGATGGTCATCTAACACAACAGTATAGATAGGTACATCAGGATGAGCAGCGTTAAGTTTTTCTACGCCTTCAGGCGCAGCAACAAGGCACATAAAGCGCAGGTTCTTCATCCCGCGTTTTTTCAGCTGGTTGATAGCAGCAATCGCACTGCCGCCAGTTGCCAGCATCGGGTCAACAACAATGGTGTAAGCGTCCATATCCTTAGGCAGTTTGCAGTAATACTCCATCGGCAGCAGAGTTTCTTCGTTACGGCTCATACCGATATGACCAACATTAGCTTCAGGAATAACGCTCAATACGCCTTCCATAAAGCCTAAGCCGGCACGCAGGATAGGCACAACAGTAACACTGCCTTTGATTTTGCAACCTGTCGTTTCGCACAGCGGCGTGGTTACTTTAACCTCTTCCACTGGCAAATCTCTGGTGGTTTCAAAAGTCAGAAGAGCAGCAACCTCGCTGATAATGTGGCGGAAGGTTACGCTTTTGGTATCCTTATCACGAAGAATAGTCATTTTTGCTTGTAATAATGGATGGTTTACTACGTTGATGTTCATATGAATATGTCGCTCCTTTACCAAAAGCGCCGATAAAATGCCATCTACTGCATCAGGACTCCTCGACGTACCTCTAGTACGCCTTCGTCGTCCTTCTTTGTATCTGGCACTTTCTCGACGCTTTAATATTGTTATAAATTAGTATATAACGGATATTTAGCACACAAAGCTGCCACACGTTTAGCAGCATCCGCATGTTTTTCAAAATCGGTCGGGTTATTCAACACCAGACCCATAATAGCTGCAACTTCTTTGAAATCTTCTTCCTTGAAACCGCGGGTAGTGGCAGCAGGCGTACCCAGACGGATACCGCTGGTAACAAACGGGCTTGCGGGATCAAACGGAATCGTATTTTTGTTGCAGGTAATGCCAATGTTATCTAAAAGTTTTTCCGCTTCTTTACCAGTGAGGTTTTTATTGCGCACGTCAACCAGAATCAAGTGGTTATCCGTACCACCGGAAACAAGGCGGAAGCCTTCTGCCTTCAGACCTTCTGCAAAAGCCTTGGCATTTTTCACGATATTTTCCGCATACTCTCTGAATTCAGGTTTCAGAGCTTCGCCGAAGGCAACAGCTTTAGCCGCGATGACGTGCATGAGCGGGCCGCCTTGCAGGCCGGGGAAAATAGATTTGTTAATTTTCTTAGCGTATTCTTCGTTATTGGTCAGAATCAGGCCGCCACGAGGACCACGCAGAGTTTTGTGG
>CAVKDE010000151.1:2653-4040 GCA_963654835.1 Duodenibacillus sp.
GGTAGTAGTAGTTACGATATCAGCATAAGGAACCGGGGACGGATGCAAGCCAGCAGCAACCAGACCGGCAATGTGTGCCATATCTACCAGAAGCAGCGAACCATTTTCGTGCGCAATGTTAGCAATGCGTTCAAAATCAATGATACGCGGATAAGCGCTGGCACCAGCAACAATCAGTTTCGGATGATGTTCTTTAGCCTTAGCTTCGATATCAGCGTAGTCAATCATTTCGGTTTCGGGATCTACACCGTAATGCACTACATTGAAATAAGTACCGGAAATATTAACCGGGGATCCGTGGCTCAGATGACCGCCTTGGGATAAATCCATACCCATGATGGTATCGCCAGGTTTAAGAAAAGCAAAATATACAGCCATGTTGGTGCTTGCACCACAGTGAGCCTGTACGTTAGCAAAATTAGCATTGAACAATTTCTTAGCGCGCTCAATAGCAAGGGTTTCTACCTTGTCTACATATTCGCAGCCGCCATAATAACGGTGTCCGGGATAGCCTTCAGCGTATTTATTGGTCAGTACGCTGCCCATAGCTTCCATAACTGCGGGAGTAACGATGTTTTCCGACGCAATCAGTTCGATTTTGTCACGTTGGCGGTTCAGCTCCGCATCAATGTAACCTTTCAGTTCAGGATCAACTACGCTAAGTTTTTCCAAGTTCATTTTAAGACCCTCCTAAATATAAAGCATTAAAATTTTACCACTGATGGCGCATCAAGGACGGTCGTCAGGGTATTTGGCACGCGGACCACCAATAAGCGGCGCACGCGTTTTGGCGGCAGTCAACACTGCTTCGCCAATTTTTTTATATTGCAGACGCACAGGCACGGCAACTCTTTTGAGGTGCATACCAATAAGCGTCTGACCAATATCCAGACCTAAATGGGCGGTAATGCTTTCTACAACTACAGGCTCAGCAAAGTTTTCATAAGCTGCTGCGCCCATAGCACCACCGGCATGAGGCATAGGACGCACAGTAACCTCAGTCAGGTTATAGCGTTCTACTACAGGTGCTTCTACTACCAGAGAACGGTTCAAATGCTCACAGCACTGCACGGCCAGATAAAGCTCGTGCGCATCGCACACTTTCTTTAAAGCTTTAAACATACTTACAGCAACTTCACTGCTGCCGCCAGTGCCGATTTTGCTGCCCAGCACTTCACTGGTGCTGCAGCCAAGCACGAAGATCTGCCCTTTTCTTGGTTTTGCTATTTCAATAAGCTCCTCTGCTGCTGCAGTAAGCTCGCTAACTATTTGCTCTTGTGTTTCCATAGGAAATTACTTCTTTTCTTATTTTATTTCATATTCACGAAGCGAAAGAATTGTGTCAGATGCAAACAATTTTGACGAAGGCGTACTAGAAGTACGTCGA
>CAVKDE010000151.1:4050-4409 GCA_963654835.1 Duodenibacillus sp.
CAGTGAGCTCGCTAACTATTTGCTCTTGTGTTTCCATAGCATTTCTTACTTCTTTTCTTCTTATATTTAGCCTCTCCTCGGGGAGAGGTGGCATCGCATAGCGATGGCGGAGAGGGGGCTTTGTAAGCTGCCCCCTCTCAGTCACCTACGGTGACAGCTCCCCCCAAGGGGGGAGCCTTTTCAGAGTAATTATTTCGCTTCTAAAGCCATAATTTTGTTTACGCGACGCTCATGCCTACCACCTGCAAAGTCAGTTTCCAGCCACGCATCCGTAATCATCTCTGCAAGGCCCACGCCCAGCACACGCTCGCCCATGCACAGCACATTCGCATTATTGTGCTCGCGACTCATTTTCGCAG
>CAVKDE010000152.1:0-4403 GCA_963654835.1 Duodenibacillus sp.
ACTATGTCTTTTGTGCCATCTAGCACAAGCAATGAAGAAGTGTGTGATATTTCGTTATATATTCATTCTAAGCTTACTGCTGCTATAGCAAGCTGTATGTACCAATATTTTGCTGCTGAAGGCATTAAAGATTATAAAAAGTATTGCTTTACTAAGGAAAATGAAAAATTCAGAAATGAGAAAGCTTTTCTAGTAATTTCTGGGGATTTTTCTGGTATCCAAAATTTTATTTATACAATTCCTTCTAGTGGTGCTTTGAAATCTTTGCGGGGACGTTCTTTTTATCTGGAAATTTTTATGGAAAATTTCATTGATGAAATGCTAGCCGCTTTAGAATTATGTCGTACTAATTTGCTTTATGCAGGTGGTGGACATTTTTATGTGTTTGCAGCTAACACGGAAAGAACAAAACAATTAGTGAAGCAGTTACAAGCTAAATGTAACCAATGGCTATTAGAAAAATTTTGTACACAGTTATATATGGCTATGGGTTATGCATCGTGTTCTGCTAATGATTTGCGCAAATCTGGTGAGCAGAGAAATATTTTTGCAGCTGTAAGCAAAGAGTTAAACAAAGATAAGCTTTGTCGTTATGATGCAGAAAGTTTGGAACAGCTTTTTGATAGTAATAGCATATACAATAAAAATATTGATGGCAGTAGAGAATGTGCTATCTGTCATATGTCTAGTACGGAGCTGGTAAAAAGTGAAAATAGTGACGGTGATGTTTGCCCAGCCTGTCAGGGGTTGTTCCAATTAGGTCAGCAGCTGTTTAAAAAAGATATTTTTGTTGTATTAAATAAGGAGATTGCTAATAGCATAGAAGTATTTAGCAATCAGAAGAAGCAGTATCTGGCTGTTTTAAATAAGAATGAATTAGAAGAATATAGTGATGATATAGTACGCATTTATAGTAAAAATGAAGCTATTACAGGCAATTTTATTAGTACGCGGCTATGGCTTGCTGATTACTATACCGCAGATAAATTTGGTGGTGCTTTAGAGTTTAATCAATTAGCGGAGCAATGTTGTGATAATGACCATGGCATTAAGCGTTTAGGAGTGTTGCGTGCGGACGTAGATAATTTAGGAGCAGCTTTTATTGGTGGTTTTATTCGCCATGGAGCAGTTGAGCCTGAAAGATATGCTACCTTATCACGTTATGCAGATTTATCAAGAGATTTAGGTATGTTCTTTAAGCTGGCAGTAAATAAAATATGTCAGGGGGAATTAATTGGCTTTAATATCAATGATAAACAGCAGTCTTTTAGTTTATTTGGCTTAACTAAAGAAAAACAACGTAAAGTGCATATTGTTTATTCTGGTGGCGACGATATGTTTATCGTTGGTGCTTGGGATGAACTTTTAGAATTAGCTGTAGATATCAGGAGTGCTTTTGCGAAGTTTACTAATGATAAATTAACCTTCTCTGCTGGATTAGCATTGTTTACGCCAAGTTATCCTATTAGTAAGATGGCGGAAATTACAGGTATGCTAGAAAGTTCTGCTAAAAATAATGATAAGAATAGTATTGCTTTGTTTGGCTTTGATACAGAGCAACAAAATAATGAAGAAAAACTACAATGCAGCCATGTGTATAAATGGGATGATTTCACAGAAAAAGTATGTGACGAAAAGCTTAATTTCTTGTTAAAGCACCTTGGTTTTGCCAATGAAAGTAATAAGTTGAAGGCAGGTATGTCTTTATTATATAGGCTGCATGGCTTGTTGCAAGATGCGGATAAAGATAATGTTAATATTGCTCGTTTTGCTTATACTTTGGGTAGAATGCAGCCTAAAGATGTAAAAGATCAGGCATTGCAGCAGTGTTATTTAGAGTTTAGTCAGCAGCTGTATAAATGGTATACTGATGAGATGGACAGAAAACAGCTTTTTACAGCACTTAATTTGCTTATTTATTATAGACGTGAGTCGAAGGAGGAATAATAATGGTTATGAATGATATGCGTTCACAATTTAACAGAGCAGGGTATACTTCAAATGCACGGCCTGCCCGTAATAATAACTTTAATAATACTCCTACATTTAAAGCACCATTGAATTATGACGTGGTTGATGATGCGGAGAAAGTTATTAAATCATTGCAATATATTGATTCAAAAACGAATCAACCTAAAATAGACCTAACTACCTCACAGATAAGGAAATTTTTGACTGCTGTAAATGTGGCAAAAAATAAAGTTGACTTGTTTCTTGCTCAAAATAGAAGTGCTAATGTTTTACCTAATGAATTAGTTGCAGATATTAAGTTTTTAAAAATCAATATAATGTACCAAGCTGGCAAAGATCAAGATAAAAAGAAACCAATAAAGAAATTTATGGAAACAGCTAATCTGGCAGTTATCATTGATGATATTGGCAATGACTTAAAGAAATTCCAGAAATTCTGTAAATATGTAGAAGCATTAGTAGCATATCGTAAATTCTTTGGAGGAGATAAATGATGGACGAGAAGAGAACACAAAAAGCATTAAAAGGAAAAATTTTAATTACCGGTATTTTAAAAGTTCTGACTGGTATGCATATTGGTGGCAGCAGTGATTTTGCGCCTATTGGTGCTGTAGATAGTCCGTTTATCCGTGATCCTTTTACTCATGCACCGATTATTCCTGGAAGTTCGATAAAAGGGAAAATGAGAACTTTACTAGCAAGAGTAAATTGTGATGGTTATATATTAAATTCCGTTGCAGATGATAATGCTGTTGTTGCTCGTTTATTTGGTGCGAGTGGGAAAAATTTTGCCTGCCCT
Organism: Duodenibacillus sp.; assembly: GCA_963654835.1. Classification (GTDB taxonomy): domain Bacteria; phylum Bacillota; class Negativicutes; order Acidaminococcales; family Acidaminococcaceae; genus Phascolarctobacterium_A. The sequence continues at coordinate 2,771 of CAVKDE010000152.1, forward strand.
GCTCGTTTACAGTTTTTTGACTTATTCATTACTGAAGCCACAAAAAGTAACTTTACTGCTATTGATACAGATACGTATATTGGTGAAGTGAAATTTGAAAACACTATTAGCAGAACTTCTGGTGTAGCTAATCCGCGTCAGATTGAACGTGTGCCTGCTGGTGCAGAATTTGCCTTTAAACTTGTTTATAATGTAGAAGATTTAGAAGAAGTACAAGAGGATTTAGCAAGTTTGGCAGAAGGCTTTAAGCTATTAGAGAACGATTATCTTGGTGGTCATGGTTCTCGTGGCTATGGCAGGGTAGCTTTGCAGAATATTAAATTAAAAGCTGTTGGAAAATTTGATTTGAATTTGGCTGAATACGAAGCATTATTTAAGGATTGATAGATTATGATTTATTATGCTTTTACGCTTAAATTTTTAACACCTGTACATTTTGGCGATACTGCTAGTGGTGGTAATTTGGATAAAATAGCTTTAAGTTGTAGTGCAGATACTTTATTTGCTGCGCTCTGCACTGAAGCAGCTGCTATGGATATGGTAGTGCTGCAAAATTTACTAGATAAGGTTAATAAGAAGCAAATTATTTTCTCTAGCTTATTCCCATACTATCGTACAGAAAATGATGATTTATATTTGTATCTGCCTAAGCCTTTGTTGCAAATGGAAGCACAGAAACAAGATAGCAAAAGCTTTAATGAAATGAAGCAATTGGCAACAAAGCTGAAAAAACAGAAAAAAACTAGCTATATTCGTGCTTCAAAAATGCAGGAATGGCTGCATAATTGTAAGCAAGGCAATATTGTAGAGTATGATGTGCCTGAATTTGTTGCTCCTTTTGTAAGTGGCAAGGTAAATTTACGTGAAACACAGCCTTTACCTTATTATGTTGGCAGTTATGTTTTTGCATACAATGCTGGTCTTTATTTTTTATGTGGTGTAGAAGATGAAAAGGATATTGAATGGTTGGAAGATTTATTACTTCAATTGGGCATGAGCGGCATAGGCGGCAAACGCAGCAGTGGTTATGGCAAGTTTGAATTAGCAGATGATTATTGGGATATTTCGCCAGATGGAGCAATTTATGATGACGATATTGCTATGGCAGATATGTTATTCAATACGAAAAGTAGCATACAAATGTGTCTTGCCCCTATTTGCCCGTTAGCTTCGGAAATTGCAACTGTAAAAACAGGTGCATATAAATTGACAAAACGTGGTGGTTTTATTTCATCACCTGCTATGGCTGAAAATATTAAACGTGATAGTGTTTATATGTTGGCGGAAGGTTCATGTTTTGCTAAACGTTTGCAAGGGCAGTTGCTATCACAGAGCATTGATGGTTTGCCGCACAAATTATATCGTGACGGTGTAGGAATGTTTGTGGGGTTAAAAGATGAATAGAATAAATACACAACAAGAAGTTAGCAGATTATGCTTGCAAATTATTACACCTGTGAATATTGCTGATGGCACAAAGCTGACGGCGAAAGATTATTTTTATGCACCGAAGCAGCAAAAAGCTTATTTTTTAGATTTACAAAAGTGGCATCAGTTTATTTATAAGCATAATCTTTTACCTGCTTATGAGCAATATGTTAGTGATTTTAGAGATAAGCGAAATTTATTATCT
>CAVKDE010000153.1:0-4394 GCA_963654835.1 Duodenibacillus sp.
ATAGCATACTATAAGCAAGTTTATTATGCAAGAAAAAAGTGCCTGCGTCACAAAAAGTTCCCACGCAGGCACAAAAGCCAATAAAAATCGGCTGCTTATATTAAATTTATAGCTGCTGCACGCTCGCACCTTTTTGCTTGAAGTTTTCTGCTAAAGCAAAAAGCTGTGCATCCTGCACTCCGCTCACAAAAACAACATCAGGGCAGAGCAGGCTCACACTGATATCACTGAACATCTGGCGCAGCTCGCGCATCATCGCCATATCTCCGGCGTTAATTACGCCAGGCGTGCGCTCACGTAAATGCCAATAAAGCTGCTTTAAGATATAGCTTTCGTTCTTGTTATACTCCTTGATATTATCAATAATATTATAAGGATAAGCGTCCTTCTCGCGCCAGGTAGCCTTAAAAACATCCAGCACCTTATTTTCATAAACTGCCTTCACCGCCTGCCAGCCTTCGCGGTCGTCAAATTTTAGCATATCTTCCAGCTTATCACGGCAACTGATAACCTTGCGGCAGCGCACCAGCATGGCGTAAATAAGTGCTCGTTCGGCAGCAGTTACATCCTGTTCTTCCGGTGTAAGCACAAGAAGCTGCGGCTTATTTAAAGCTTCTGCGTTAAGATGCGCCAGAATCAAATGCTGCATGGAAAGTGTAGTATCCACCCCGCTTACAGGCACACCTGCACGCGTAAGCTGCTCACGCTCTACCTCCGTACAAAGCACAACGCCAAGCAGTTTTCCCTGCTGTGCTAAAAAATTTTGCAACGCTTCTATCTGCATTATTTATCGCTCCCCAAGAAAGCGGCAAAAGCTTTATAAGTATAATATACATCCAGCTTCGAGCTTAATTCAAACGGAGAATGCATGCAGAGGATAGGTACGCCTAAATCCACAACATCCATATCCATAGAAGCTACATAAAGCGCAACGGTACCGCCGCCGCCTTCATCAACTGCGCCCAGCTCGCCAATCTGCCAGAAAACTTCTGCCTCATCCATGATGCTGATAACCTTCGCCATCGTTTCAGCGCTCGCATCGTTGGAACCGGATTTACCACGCGCACCTGTATATTTGGTCAGCACCGGGCCTTTATTAATAAAGCAGCTGTTGCGCTCCTCGTATACGGAAGCAAAGGAAGGATCATACGCACCATTAACATCAGAAGAAAGTGCGGTAGTATTGCGCAATACTTTGCGGATATTTGCGCCCTGCGTAGCAGCCAAATCTTCCAGATAATGCAGCACAAAATCAGAGTTCAAACCGGTATTGCCATAAGAACCGATTTCTTCTTTATCAGCTAAGATAGTCACGGTCGTATAGTGCGGAGCCTTCGTAGCAATTTCCGCCGTCAGTGCAGTGTAGGCACACACCTTGTCATCCTGGCCATAAGCACCAATCAGGCTTCTATCCAGGCCAACATCCTGCGCCTTGGTCGCGGGAACAAACTCAATCTCCGCACGCAGGAAATCGCGCTCGGTAATGCCATACATTTTGTTTAAAAGAGCCAAAGCATTCAGCTTCACAGCATCTTTAACTTTTTCGTCCGCAGCATCATCCACAAAAGGCAGGCTGCCTAAGACAATGTTCAGTTCCTCGCCGCGGATACCATCACTCAGCTTGCGTTCGTTCTGCTTCGCACCAAGATGCGGCAGCAAATCTGTAACGCAAAATACAGGATCGCCCTCATTTTCACCAACGCAGACGTTAATCATTTCACCATTTTTCTTTATGAGCACGCCATGCATCGCCAGAGGAATCGTTACCCATTGATATTTACGGATACCGCCATAATAATGCGTTTTAAAATAAGCAATCTCGTGGTTTTCATAAACAGGGTTCGGTTTTAAATCCAAACGCGGGGAATCAATATGCGCAGCGTTCAGGCGCACGCCTGCTTCCAGCGGTTCTGTGCCGAAGGTGGACATAGCCAGAGATTTGCCGCGGTTCACAAAATAAACCTTGTCGCCAGGGTTATAAGCCTTGCCTTCTTCAAAGGGAACGTAGCCTGCTTTTTGCAAAGCTTCTACAGCTTTCGCGGTAAATTCGCGTTCTGTCTTAGCAGTGTTCAGGAAATCTTTGTAGCCTTCGCAATAGGCGAAGGCCTCTTCGGTAGCAGAAGGCACTTTCTTGCCGATATGCGGGAATTCCCAAGTTAATTCTTTTTGCAATTCTTTTGCACTTGTCATAATCTATCACTCCTTGTAGTAACTAAAGTAAGCTGTGCCAAACGGCACTAAGACAATCATACCACAAATGCGCAGTTTTGGGGAGAGGGAAAGGATGTATACAATATCGGTTTATCTCTTGACAGCACCACCTAAAAGTTATAAAGTAAATTTGTAAGGTATAATTTACTAACATGGAAAGGAATGAAGAACATGAAATTAAAAAATTTACTCAGCACGCTGGCTTTAGGTACAGCGATGCTGACTATAACTAACACACCTACCGCCTTCGCTAACGAGCAAGCACCTGCTCCGGCAGTCAAAGGCACACCTACAATTAACCTTGAGCTGAAAAATAATACACGCCCTTTCGTGCAGCTCGTTTCCAACGTTGTCTATGCGCAGGTTCCTGACCGTGGATATGCCAATAAACCGCTCACCATGCATCTGGTTATCCCCCAAGACAAAAAGCCGCACCCTGTAATCCTTTACATCAACGGCGGCGGTTTTATCAACGCCAATAAAGATGGTTATATGCAGCAATGGCTGGACCTGGCAGAACATGGCTACGTAGTGGCCAGCATGACATATCGCGTTGCTCCCACAGCCACCTTCCCCGCTCCGCTGGAAGATGTAAAATCTGCTGTACGTTTTCTGCGAGCTAACGCCGAACGTTTTTCTATTGATGCAAAGCACATCGGCGTCTTTGGCGGCAGTGCAGGCGGTTACTTAGCTGCTATGGCTGGCACAACCAATGGTGTACGCGGCTTTGATAAAGGCGAATATTTAAAATACAGCAGTGATGTGCAGGCTGTTGTAGATGTTTACGGCGTTTCTGATGTCAATAGAATTGGTGATGATTACAGCGCAGCTGTACAGGAAATGCATAAAAGCGCAGGTGCTACAGAAGCACTCTGGGTAAACGGTTCACCTGTTTTTGGCGGCAAAGACGGCGGTATCTCTGCTAACCCGGAAGGAGCAAAAAAAGCTAATCCGCTCACTTATATAAGCAGCAAAACTGCGCCCTTCCTTTTAATGCACGGTGATGCCGATGTTTTAGTATCTCCCAGCCAGACAGAACTTTTGCGCGAAGCACTGGCAGAAAATAACATTGAAGCTACGCGTTACCTTGTTAAAGGTGCTGCGCATGGCGGATCATATTGGGTACAACCGGAAATTATGGATATCATCATTGCCTTTTATGACAAGCATTTGAAAAAATAATTTCAGCAGCACTACACTTTCTACATAAACACAAAACCCCCGTCCTTACGGACGGGGGTAATTTTTTGGCATTGTCGCAATGCTTATTACAGCTTGTGAGTAGCACGCAAGCGGGCTAAAGCTCTCTTCAGCGCGTTTTCTGCACGAACAGTGTCAATGTCTTCGGTTTTAGCAGCAAGACGTTGTTCTGCACGAGCCTTTGCTGCTTCAGCGCGGGCGGTATCAATATCTGCATCAGCTTCGGCAATAGTTGCCAGAACGGTGCATTTATTGTCTTTCATTTCCAGAAAGCCGCCGCAAACAGCAAATTCTTTAACGCTGCCGTCGGTGAACTCCAGCTTCATCGGCGCAATATCCATGGTCGCAATGATAGGCATATGTCTAGCTTTGAGGCCAAGGTTGCCGGACAAAGCACGGAAACCCACATAAGTTACTTCTTCAGAAGCGAACAGCATCTTATCCGGCGTGACAATTTCAAAAGAAAACGGAGTAGCCATCTATTAATCCTTCATAGTTGCAGCCTTGGCAACAGCGTCATCAATGGTACCAACCATGTAGAAAGCACCTTCCGGCAGGTCATCATGCTTGCCTTCGAGGATTTCTTTGAAGCCGCGGATGGTTTCTTTCAGAGGAACATATTGGCCGGGGGTACCGGTAAATTGTTCAGCAACGAAGAATGCCTGGCTGAGGAACTTCTGAATCTTACGAGCACGAGCAACAGTTACTTTGTCTTCCTCGCTCAATTCTTCCATACCCAGAATTGCGATGATATCTTGCAATTCTTTGTAGCGTTGCAATATAGCCTGTACGCCACGAGCAACGTGATAATGCTCTTCGCCGATTACCAGCGGATCAAGGATACGGCTGGTGGAGTCGAGCGGGTCAACTGCCGGATAAATACCAAGCTCTGCGATTTGACGAGACAATACGGTGGTTGCATCCAAGTGAGCGAAGGTGCCTGCCGGAGCCGGGTCAGTCAAGTCATCCGCAGGTACATATAC
>CAVKDE010000154.1:0-4367 GCA_963654835.1 Duodenibacillus sp.
CCCAGAGTGTGTCCGTCAGCTTTAGCATTAGCCAGCTCCACCATACCGGTTACACCGCCGCCATCAGGTTTATTAACAGGCACAAATTTGCTGCCTTTGAGTTCTTTTTCCATGAACTGGATTAAACCTCTAGCAGAAGTATCCGTGCCGCCGCCCGGTGCTTTGGGAATGATAACGGAAATATCACCGTCAGCAGGATAAGCAGCTTTACTATCGCCGCCACCGCAGCCGGCGAGCATAACAGCCATGGTCAGCATAGCCATCAATACTACTAAAATTTTTTTCATGTCACAACATCTCCTTGTATATTTTAATTTTTTCATAAAACTAATTTAAAGCTCGTCAACAGCTAACGTTACGCACGCTATATTCTGACGCTTATAAGTATAAGTGATAATGAGCTTCTTCCCTGCGTTTATAATAGCGGGATAGGAAAATTCTTCCGGTTCTGTTTCTAAATCGCACACTTTTTGCCAGCTCGCACCGTCATCCTGCGATTTAAACAAACTGAGGGGAAAGCGCTGGCCCCAATTAGCAGCCACAGGGTTGCACACCAGATAAAGCGTGCCCTGCGCTGTACGCACTAAATCAAGACCGCTGTTATTATTTGGCAGCGCAAGCGCATAGGCAGCACACCACGTTGTGCCATTATCCTGCGAATCACTTCTATAAACATAACCTTCGCTGCTGCGCAAAAGCATATGCACATCGCCATTGGCGCTCTGCCACAGGCTCGGCTGGATTACGCCCCTGCCATAGAACGACTGCTGGCTTACAGCAATAGTGCTTTCCGCAGTTTTTTCCCCAGCGTTATACGTTAAATTCGCAATCACTACGGTAGAAGATTTATGCCACGTTTGGCCGTCATCATCGCTGATATCAGCAAACGCCTGCCAAATACCGTGTTCCGTAGAAGCTCCGGCCAAAATACGTCCATTTGCTAAGCGTATAGGCTTATTGCGCACAGGCCCGCGCCCGCCGCTCACATCGCCTGCCACCAGCTCGCGTGCTTCGCTCCACGTTCTCCCGCCATCTGGCGAAATGCGCAGGAAAGTCTGCCAGCTGGCAATCGCGTTGCCTTGCTTATAAAATAAAAGTAACCTGCCATCTTGTGCAAGAAAAAGCACAGGATTCCAGTTCGCACTCACGCCATCTGCCAAAACCTGCGGCACAATCCAGCCTGTGCTGGTGCGTCTGCTGGCGTAAATTGCCACATCCACTTCACCCTCGTGCGTACCGCCAAACCAGCAGCAAAGCAGCTCACCATCAGGCAACGCGACAACGGTAGAAGCATGGCAGAACGCCGTAGGCAGCTTCTGCATGATCAATTCTTTTTGCATTCGTATCTCACATCCGCGTGTTTACATTATTCTACATTATTTATTGTACCATATTCAAGAAAAAGCGTAAACTATTTTCTTCACATTTTTGACAAAGAAATAGAAAAATCAGGATGAAGAACATGATTAGCACAAAAAAAGAATTGCATCAAGCTGACGATGCAATTCTTTAGATTACAAGTATGTGATGAAAAAGTTTACGCTTTCAGGCTGGCGATAGCCTTTGCTGTACTCTCCGCGCCATAAACATAAGAGCCTGCAACGAGCACGTTAGCACCTGCTGCACGCACAAGTTTAGAAGTTTCCGCATTGATGCCGCCGTCTACCTGAATATCAATATTCAGGCCGCGCTCTGCAATCATCTCATGCAGGCGTTTTACCTTCGGCACCATGCTTTCGATGAAAGATTGACCGCCAAAACCGGGGTTAACAGTCATTAAAAGCACCATATCTACATAAGGCAGAATTTCTTCTACCGTACTTAAAGAAGTTGCAGGGTTCAGGGCAACGCCTGCTTTCATGCCTTCGGCATGAATCTGCTGGATGCAGCGATGCAAGTGCTTAGTAGTTTCCACGTGCACTACAATCTGATCTGCGCCTGCTGCTTTAAAATCGGCAATATAATTTTCCGGATGCTCCACCATGAGATGGCAATCAAAAAACAACTTCGTTACTTTGCGGATTTTTTTCACCACAGGTGCGCCAAAGGTTAAATTAGGCACGAACTGACCGTCCATCACGTCGATGTGTACCCAATCAGCTCCTGCTGCTTCAATTTTTTTGATTTCATCAGCCAGATAGGCAAAATCAGCAGATAAAATGGATGGTGCTACTTTAATCATCATTTTCTTCCCTCTTTCTCTTGCAAAGTTTTTACTTCGTCTAACATCGCCAGATACGATTCATAACGGCTTGCCGCTAGCTTGCCTGCTGCCACAGCTTCTTTCACGCCGCACACAGGCTCATGCGTGTGCGTGCAGGGGCAAAAGCGGCACCCCTGCTCGAACTGCGCAAATTCACGAAAGGCAGCGCACACTTGAGCTACATCCAAGCCTTCCAATAGCAAGTTGCCAAAACCGGGCGTATCAGCAATATAGCCTTCATCAAAAGGCAAAAGCTGCGCAAACCTTGTGGTATGCTTGCCTCTGCCTATTTTTACGCTCACTGCGCCCGTGCGCAGCTCCACAGTGCTATCAATCGCGTTAATCGTGCTGGATTTGCCCACGCCCGAAGGCCCGCCAAAAGCACATATTTTACCACGCAGACGCTCACGCAACGCTTCCACGCCCGTGCCTTGCTGCGCTGAGAGCGTAAACACTTCGTAACCGATAGGCTCGTACACCGCGCGTACTGCGGTAAGCAATCCATCAGGAGCGTTGTCTTCCTTATTGAGCACTAAAATTGCCGGAATGTGCGCCAGCTCCGCCAAGGCCAACAATTTATCTGCCAGAAGGTAGCTGAAATCCGGTGCAGCGCAGGCAAAAGTTGCTACAAACAAATCCAGATTCGCCATCGTTGGCCGCGGTAAAAAGTTTTTGCGCGGCAGTACGGTAGTAATCATGCCCTCGTGCTTTTCTGCGCTGCTCACTTCAAAGCTCGCCATATCACCTGTCGCCAGCGAGAAGCGATTCTTCTTCATCTTGCCTTTTACCTTGCAGGTGTAAGGTTCTTTTTCGCCTTCCACCTGCACGTAATAATAACCGTTGTAATTTTTCAGGACTCTGCCCTGCAGCTCGCTCATCTTACAAACCCTTTTCGCTGATAAGCTTGCCATCGCAAAGCATCTGCACCTTACCGCTGCCCACGTAATCTACTTTCTGACGCAGGCGCACACCGCCAGCCTGCGTGCCGGCGTAAATAGTTGCTTTGCCATTTTCGTCAATTAACACCAGCTGCACGTTGGTAGGTTTATTACCAGGCACAACAAAATCTACATAAGCACTGTGCTTCTCACCGCCAGCAGCCACAGTTATGCTCACAACCGCACCCTCACCCAGGTTTGCACCCACACTCGGGTTGCACGCCAACACCACATTTTTCTGCGCACTGGCATCTGTAATGCGTTTAATTTCGCCTAATTTAAGGCCTGCCTGCTCCAGCATGCCTTTAGCTTCATCAATAGATTTACCGATAATATTCGGCACAGGTTTATCGCCTTCGTTAACAACAAGGTCAATGCCGCTGCCTTTAGGTGCTTTATCCGCTCCTTTAGGTGATTGGCTCAGCACTGCGCCAAGTTTTTCGCCGTCTACATGACGCTTGGTGACATTACCAATCTTAAAACCTGCAGCAGTTAAAGTCTGCTCGGCCTTCGTCAGCGACATACCTGTAACATCAGGCACAGCTTTCAGCTCTGCGCCTTTGCAGATGGTCAGGATAATCAAACTACCCTGCTTGCGTTTTTCGCCGGCTTTAGGCGATTGTTCCATAACAGTACCCGGTTTATATTTATCAGGATCGCCATATTTTTCTTCCAGCTCAACTTTAAATTCTTTTTCTTCCAGCAGTTTTTGTGCCTCTACTACCGTCATATTCGTAACATTCGGCACATCAATCTCGGCCAGGCTGCGATTAAAAATAAAGTGTGCCACCATAGAAATAACTACAACCGCCGCCGTAACCATCACCATGAGCTTGGTGTAATTCAGCTTTTTCTTCACCATAGGTAATTTCACCCCTGCCTTCTGCTCTACGGCTTCTTCCTTTTCAGGCTCACTCTCTGCACTGATTTTTTCAGGCACAGGCTCACGGCGCACAGGCTTCATAATCATCGTTGCACCATCATCAGGCTTATCAATGCAGTCTTCGCTCGGCTTTACTGCGCCCAGCTCCTGACGATAATCCTCACTGCTGAAGGGGAAAAGCTTCATTTTTAAATTCATCAGATCACGGCGCAGCTGCCCAGCGTTAGCATAACGATCTTCCGAACGTTTAGCCAGAGCTTTATTCATAATCTCCTGCAAACCGTCAGGCACATTTTCCATGTAATCAGCAAGCTTCGGTACAGGTTTTTCCACGTGCATCATC
>CAVKDE010000155.1:0-4357 GCA_963654835.1 Duodenibacillus sp.
GGTCAGCGGCCTTTAGTCTTTCCCTTATTTTCTTTTTATCTAATTATTTTTTCTTTAAGAAACTCATCATCCCGCGTAACTGCGCGCCAACCTTCTCAGCCTGGGTTTGTGCTGCACGACGACGCATAGCATTAAATTGCGGACGACCGCATTGGTTTTCCAGCAGCCATTTCTTAGCGAAAGTACCATCTTGGATTTCAGCCAAAACTTGTTTCATAGCTGCTTTGGTATCAGCAGTGATGATACGGCTGCCAGTCATGTAATCGCCATATTCAGCAGTATCAGAGATGGAATGACGCATTTTAGCCATGCCGCCTTCATACATCAGGTCAACGATGAGTTTCATCTCGTGCATGCATTCAAAATATGCACTTTCAGGTTCGTAGCCAGCTTCAACCAGAGTTTCAAAACCAGCGTTCATCAGTGCGCAAACGCCGCCGCAGAGAACTGCCTGCTCGCCAAAGAGGTCAGTTTCAGTTTCTTCACGGAAGGTTGTTTCCAGCGCGCCAGCACGCGTGCCACCTAAAGCTTTAGCATAAGCCAGAGCCAAGTCATGAGCTTTACCTGTAGGGTTTTGATAAGCAGTTACGAGGACAGGTACGCCGCTGCCTTCAGTATAAGTACGGCGAACTAAATGACCAGGGCCTTTAGGTGCAACCATGAAGACGTCTACATCAGCAGGCGGAACAATTTGGCCGAAGTGAATGTTAAAGCCATGAGCAAAAGCCAAAGCGTTGCCAGCTTCCAGATTCGGAGCGATATCTTTTTTATAGGTAGCAGCTTGCTTTTCATCCGGAATAAGCATCATAATAACGTCAGCAGCTTTAGCAGCTTCGGCAGTAGTCATAACAGTCAAACCTGCAGCCTCAGCTTTAGCTTTAGATTTAGAGCCTTCATACAGACCAACTACGACGTTTACACCGCTTTCTTTCAGGTTCAGCGCATGTGCATGGCCTTGAGAACCATAACCGATGATGGCAACGGTTTTGCCATTCAATAATTCCAGATTTGCATCGCTGTCATAATACATTTTTACCATTTTGATTACCTCTTTCTTTCCCTTATTTTTGTTTTTATTTATATAATTTTTATTGTAAACTTGTTTCCCTTATCTTATGACTACTATATTACTTGAAAACGCTTAGAAATGTGTCAGATGCGAAAAGCGGCGACGACGGCGTATGAATAATACTCCTAGGAGCCGCGATGAAGCAGATGACCGTTTATAAGCGTTTTAGTGCCTGTTTACTTTTACGAAATCATCAACAGCAGCTCCCGCTGCTACCATAGGCTCTACCAAATCCCCTTGCTCCACAATCGCTTCAATGAGGAAGGGTTTGTTCGCCTTACGCGCCTGCGCAAGTGCTTCCTTAAATTCCGCACAGGTTGCTGCGCGTCTGCCGCCTGCTCCGCAGGAATGAGCAAAACCGATGAAGTCAAACTCTGTCAAAATAGTGGAAGAATAACGCTCACCGTAAAACAGCTGCTGCCATTGGCGCACCATGCCAAGGCAGCTGTTGTTAATAACAATGCTGATGAGGTTTTTACCCTCACGCGCTGCGGTGAAAAGCTCCATGCCTGTCATCTTAAAGCCACCGTCGCCCGCGATGTGAACCACCTGCGCATCTTGCGCAAAGGCTGCACCTAGAGCTCCGGGAAGGCCAAAACCCATCGTGCCGCAGCCACCGCTTGTCAGGTGATGACGAGGTTTATCTACAACTAAGTGCTGCGCTGCCCACATCTGGTTCTGTCCGACATCGGTTACATAAACAGGATTTTCACCAGCAAAGCTGCGGCTCAGCTCCTTCATCAGCCAGGGAGCGGTGAGTCTATCGCCTTTTAAAAGGCTGCGATCCTCGGTAGCATCCCATGCTTTCACCTGCTGCCACCAATCTGCATGCTGCGCTTCGTTTACCAAAGGCAGCAGGCTTTGTAAAGTTTCCTTCACATCGCCCATCACCGGCAGGCTGGCTGCTACATTTTTATCAATCTCGCTGGGGTCAATATCCAGCTGGATAATCGTTTTCTCGCCCACGTAACGGTTTCTGTCGCCAGTTACGCGGTCGCTGAAACGGCTGCCTGCTACTACCAAAACGTCAGCGTGAGCTACAGCCATGTTAGAAGCAATATGCCCATGCATACCGGTTAAGCCAAGTGAACGCTCATCACTTTCCGGATAAACACCAATGCCCATGAGCGTGTTAACCACTGGTAAATCAGCTTTTTTTGCTAAAGCCAGCAATTCTTCCTGTGCACCGCTGTTCACAGCACCGCCGCCCACTAAAAGCACAGGCCGTTGTGCTTTGTTCAGCACCTCAGCGGCTTTTTGGAGCTGCTCTGCCGTCGCCTTGGGCAGTGCTTCCGCCTCAGCTTGCAACTCGGCTTCCGTCCATTCTAATTCTTCTACCTGTACGCTGCTGGGAATATCTACGAGAACCGGTCCCGGCCTGCCTTCACGCGCCACAGCGAAAGCCTTGCGCAGTGCGGGCAGCAGTTCTTCCTTGCTGCGCACCATCATATTATATTTCGTAATCGGCATCGTAACGCCTACGATATCAATCTCCTGAAAGGAATCGCGCCCTAACATGCTCACGCCCACCTGACCAGTAATAGCTACCAGCGGAATGGAATCTAAGTATGCTGTGGCAAGACCGGTAACAATGTTCGTTGCGCCCGGGCCGGAAGTGGCAATGCACACGCCAGTTTTTCCGCTAGCTCTTGCATAACCGTCAGCTGCGTGGATTGCACCCTGCTCATGTGCTGTAAGCACATTTTTCAGCGGCGCTTCGTAAAGCGCATCATACAGCGGAATAACTGCACCACCGGGATAACCGAAAACAGTATCTACACCCTGTTCTAAAAGTACTTTGACAATGGCTTCAGAGCCTTTAAGCTTCATTGGCTAATCCCCCTTACGCCATAGCCTGTACAGACATAACTGCAACCTGTTTTTCCAGCAGTTTTGCTACCTGCGCCGCTGCCATATCTGCCAGCTGGATTTCCAGCTTCATTTCGTTTGCTTCGGCATCCATACGCAGAGAACGCACCTGCGCACCTTGCTTAGACAGAACACGCAGAACACGCGGCAATAAGGTTTCATCATTTTGACCAGTTACAAGTACTTTTTCAAACATTTTAATTCCTCCAATCAAGAACACTAAGAAGTAAGTTTTTGCAGAGCAGCTGCTCCGTTGTATTTTTGATGGACTTAAGGGTTAGGGATACGAGATTTTATAAACTAAAAACGCCCCTGCTATATACAAATAGCAGGGGCGTATAATATACGCGGTACCACCCTAATTTATCACTTTAGCACCAGTCCATCAACCGGCTCGGAAATAACGCATCCGTTGCGCATCAGTCTACTTGCTAAGCTTTCGCTGACGAGTTCATGGGTGATTTAATCAATAAGGCTTTGTATCGGTTTGCACCAAACACCGACTCTCTAAAACGCTACGCTTATCTTTGTTCCCAATCATAACCTTTATGGGTCAATTTGAAATTACTGATACTATACACCGTTTTTTCAGCTTTGTCAACTATTTTCTACAAAAAAATTATATTTTTATTTTTAGTCACTCACAGCGCACATTTTCAGCTTTTTGTCTACTGCACGTACACTAATTGCATGATTAAAAATTTTACGCGCGTCTTTAGTAGACAAGTTACACTTTTCAGATGCCTTTTAAGTGTGCGCCTACATTTTTCTGCACTTCGGCAACATATTCATCATGATGAGCTGCAAGGAAAGCTTTCATCTCCGCAGCTACGTTGCCTTCTTCCTTCGGGTTCAGCACTTTTTTATAACCAAGTGCCAAGGCACGACCCGTTTCCATACGTCCGCACACTGCGCCATCAAGAACCTCACAGCCTGCTGCAGCGCATAATTTGGCAAACAAAGCGGCATCCTGTGCTTTCACAAGTTTTACAGCACTCATCCAGAGAATGTTGTTCATTTTGAAATGCACTTTACCTTTAAGGAACTTCATCGCGCTAGCAGTGTTCGGCATAGCGATATCCGCATTTTCAAAACTCAGGCGATAGCCAAAAGTATCGGCAATTTCGCAGTGAATCTGTAAATTAGCAGCCAATGCCTCCGCATCTTTGAGTGGATCAAGGCAGATAGCACTCAGCTTAATACCATTGCGTTGCAGTTCGTTGGCAATCAGATAATGTTCCTGCGGGGTGAGCACCTTGCCCGGTTTAGATAAGGACAGTTCAAAATCAATATCCCATGGCGTATTTTTCAAATAAGAATTGTAAATAAACTGGATATGCATAATTGCTTCGCCATATTCCAGCACAATGCGGTGCAGTTCGTTTTCCGTAAAAGTTACCTTGCTGTCGCCCACTTTAA
>CAVKDE010000156.1:0-4353 GCA_963654835.1 Duodenibacillus sp.
GCAATGATGCCCATATTCAGACTAGCGAAAATTTTGCTCAAGGCAATATTGCGAAGCATAATCAGCAAATAGATTATCAAAAACGCTATGATGATTGGCAGGCAAATTTTCAACATGATGCAAACGGAAATGTAATAACACATACGACAAGAATGGGAACGCAAGAAGCAACCTTAGTTAAAGGTGCAAGGCAGCCATTTGATGAAGCAAGGCCTACAGGATCTATTGAGCGTGGGACGGATATGGATCATACAATTTCTGCCGGAGAAATAATCCGTGATGCGGCAGCAAACGCTCATCTTACACAAGAAGAACAAATAGCTTTTGCTAATAGTGAAGCTAATTTGAATGAACTGGATGCAGGGCAAAATCGTTCTAAGGGTGATAAAGCAATGTCCGATTGGCTGGATAACCCAAATAGCAAGGGTCAAAAGCCAAGAGAAATCTTTGACATATCTAAAGAAGATGAACAGGCACTGCGCCAAAAAGATGCAGAGGCTCGTGCCGAGTATAAAAAAATAAAGGACAAAGGTGAAGAACGCTCCAAAGAATTAGGTAGGCAGTCGCAACAGGAAGAAGCTTTACGCATAGGCGGAAAAGCTTTGCGTTCTGCGGTTATGGCTTTATTGGCAGCGTTGATTAAAGAGGTTATCCAAAAGCTGATTGCCTGGCTTAGGGCAGGTAAGAAAAGTATTGCTGCGTTTATCGCTTCATTGAAAGAGAGTATAAAATCCTTCTTGGCAAATTTAAAGCAGCATTTGCTTTCCGCTGGAGATGCTGTGACTACAACTGTTTTTACTGCTATCGTTGGGCCTATCGTGGGTACAATAAAAAAAGTGTGGCTGCTTTTGAAGCAAGGATATAAATCGTTAAAAGATGCTATTAACTTCTTCCTAGATCCTGCTAATCAAAACATGCCTTTTAGCATTAAAGTTATGGAAGCGGGCAAAATTATTACTGCTGGCATAGTTGCTGGTGGTGCTATTTTATTAAGTGAAGCTATTGAAAAAGGCTTAATGGCTTTTCCTGTTTTTGCTTATCCCATTCCCTTCTTAGGCAGTTTAGCTAGTTTATTAGGGATCTTTTTTGGCGCGTTGCTTAGTGGTATTATGGGCGCGCTTGTACTGAATTTAATTGATAAACTGATTGCTGGCAAGCAGCGCGAATTAGCAGATAAGAGAATGATAGCAGCAGGTAATGAAGTTTTGGCTGTTCAGACGATGCAAAAAGAACTTGCAATGCAGCATGTTGCCGTTGTCAAAGAAAATGTACGACAATCAATTAATGAGCGACATAATAAAGCAGCTAATATTATGAAGGAGAAAATTAGCAGCATACAGGAAAGAAGTAAAAAGATATTTAATGATGAACGTGAGGAAAAAGCAAATCAAGAATTTAATGATGCTTTAAAAGAAATGCAAAATTTACTGGAGGCTTAACAATATGTCCAATTTACCCATAAATCGTAGTAATTTTGAGGTTAATAAAGAAAAAATCAAGCAATTTTCTGCTAACATTCCGCGTCCGATAAAATTAAACGAAGTGGATGAAAAAAGATTTTTCTTCTTTGATCATAATGTCACAGGTGAGGAATTTAATCAGCTTATTCAAGATTTGCAGAAGGCTTTGAAAGACAGCAATGAAGTAGATAGAAAAATCATCAAGGAGTTTGGTTCGATATATGATACTTTTGAAGCTTTAGATAAGGGCTACATTCAAGGTATCTGCGCTTCTGTTGCCTCGGCTGATGAAGCTTCGAAGCAAGCCTTAGCTGCTAGTGAAAATGCTCGTGCAGCGCAAGATAAAATAAACCTAACGCTCAATGTGCTTCAAGATGCTGTCCAAAAGTATCAGAAAAAATTTGAAGTAATTAATTTGGATATGAACCTGCAAAGAGTATTGTGGGAGAAAGTAATTGCTGATGTGGAAGCCTATAAAAACCAAATTGATACACAAAGCAGAACGGTTATGGAATTAACTAGCAAATTGGATTCATCTGTAGAAGTTTATCAGGCGAAGCTTGCTGCGCAAAATGAAGCGATTGCAAAGCTAAATAACAAAATAATATATGCCTATATAGTAGCTGTAATTGCGATAGTTATCGCTTGTGCAAACTTTTTTGTGAAATGATGGGGCGAAAGGGTAAAGGTGATTTGGCAGTGATGAGCATGGAAGCGTATGAAGAACTGACAGCACGCTTTGAACTATTTTTTTTAGTTCATTACGTACAGGAAGATGTGGAGAAGTATGGAAAGTAAGATGTGAAAACGTAGCAAGTAATAGTAAAATTTTAATAGTGTTTGTGTTTCGGTCTGTATACTTATGGGTATGCAGACCTTTTTTTAGTACAACCTTGAAGCATATGCAAATATAAGTCCATTTATTATGTACGTGTGGTTGACGGGGGGTACAGCATAGTATAATGAGCGTAAGAACTAAAATTATTTAGTTTGAGGTAAAATTTTATGAAAGGGTGTGTTTTTATGAGTGGCGAGGCTCGTCAGATTAAAATGATTTTAGATTTGCTTGAAGCAGTTCAAAAAAGTGCTATTGGAGATTTACCTCAAAAGATACAAAATGATATTAAGACGCATGCATATATTGCTGCTGGTAGTGCATTAATACCAGCACCTGGTGTAAGTGCAGCGGCTACTGTTGCTAATATTTGGGCAATGTATGCTAACATTAATTCTGATGTAGGAATCAAATTTTCTAAAAATATTCTCAAGACGGTGGCTTCTGGTGTAATAGCTAATTTAGGTGGCTATGTAACTTTGTTAGCTGCTGGTGAGCTTTTAAAATTCATACCTGGAGTTGGTTCTTTACTTGGAGCTGCTATTGAAGGCGGTATCGCATATGCTATTACAATAACATCGGCTTTTGTGTATATAAAGGCTATTACTTTAATGGCCAAGAAGAAAATGGATTTTAATAATGAGCAAAATTTAAAATATGAAGTTGATGAAATTTTGCGTAATGATAAGGATGAAATAGAGCATTTACTTCAAGAAGCTAAAAAATCTTATAAACCCAAAAAGTAATCACTGAAAAAAGTAAGAAAAGCAGACTCTGTCGTACTTTCGTACTACGAAGTCTGCTAATTTTTTACCTAAATTCACTCTTCTAACTTCTCTACTTCCTGCTCTTCTTCCGCCAGTTCCACTTTCAGATCCACACCAAAAGTTTTCTTAAACCAGGAAAGATGCTCCTGAATCTGGTGCATTTCAATGCTGGGAATGCCATGCGCATAAAGCTTGAGCGTGGCTGTTTTTTTATTTAAGCTGGGCTCGATTACATTAATCTGTTTAGTTTCAGTGTAATCAAGGCTTTCCGCGAGTGCTAAAAGCAGGGCGAGTTTGTTGATGGTTTTCCAATTGCTGTCTGTGAGCATTTCTTTGTAAAATCTATCTTTGAAATAGTTTTTGGAAACGCCGTTGTGCCAGCCTGCGATAGCAGAAGTAATAACCTGCTCTTTGTGCGTTAAGCCAAACAGTTTGGCGTTTTGGATCATGTAAGCACTGTGGCGGGCGTGGCTGTAGAAGTTAATGGTGATGCCAATGTCGTGGAGGAGTGCAGCTGTTTCCAGCAGGCGGCGTTCGTTTTTACGCAAGCCGTGCAGCTCTGTCCAACCGTCAAACATCGTCAGTGCTAAATCTGTAATGTGGCGGGCGTGGCTGGTATCTGTTTTTTCGTACAGGTTTAGCATATTTTCGCGGCTTATAGCGAGAATATCTTTCGCAATCAGCGGTACGTTATTTGCTTTGGAATAATAATCGTAGAATAAACCCTCGCGCAGGCCGCAGCCGGAGGTTATCAGCTTTTTGGCTCCGGTGGCATCAAACAGGCAGTTGATGATGCTGCTGCCTGCAAGGATGATATCGCTGCGTTCGCTGCTCAGACCGGAAATTTTTTTGCGCTGTTCTAATGTAGTATTGCGCAGGTTGTTGAAAAACTCGCGGTAGGTTTGCGTGGTATAAGAATAGTTATGAATTTTGGTAGCAGGATATTTTTTGGCGCGCTGGATGATTTTAGCTACAGTACGCGCTGTACCGCCAACACCAACCAGCGGCAAGCCATTTTGCTTAACCCAGGGATATTGTTCCAGCTTGCTCATGATGAAAAAGCTGACATCGCTGTAAACATTTGGCGGCATAACATTGCGCGTGTTGAACATAGCTGTGGTGTTGACTGCACCTACGGGCAGAGAAACGCTCTCTAAAATTTTACGGTCTTTAAATAAAATCAGTTCTGTACTGCCACCGCCAAGGTCGAAGATGATGCCATCTTTGACGTTGAGCGTATTAATAACGCCAAGGTAGCTGATGTAGGCTTCTGTATTGCCTGTGATAATGT
>CAVKDE010000157.1:0-4343 GCA_963654835.1 Duodenibacillus sp.
TACTAGAAGTACGCCGTCGTCACCATTGCTTGTATCTAATACCTTCTCGACGCCAGTATTGATATTGTTACACTCTTCAGAGTATCTTTGATTCACAAAATCTCATACTATATTGTAATACTTTACTAGGAATTAGTAAAACCTCTACAAGGTTATGAAAGTAAAAAAAGTGTGACATACGCAACGAATTTTAATCAGTCTGTTAAGGGTCAGGATAATTTATGGCGGAACAGCCACGCTGCTGTGGGCAGTGTGATAGCTGCAACGACAATCATCGGAAAAAAATCATAGGCAACCTGCGCCAGCGTGCAGCCTTCCAGATAAATGCGGCGGCTGGCATCAATCGCAAAACGCAGCGGATTGGCATAGGTGGCGTATTGCAAAACTTCCGGCATATTGCGCACAGGCGTAGCAAAGCCTGAAAGCAGTGCCATAGGCATGAGCAGTACGAAGCAGTACACCATGACTTGCTGCATATTATTGGAAATCGCCGAAATAGACAGGCCGATACCGACGCAGCTGATTAAGAAAATGCTTAGTGCTATATAAAGCGAAGCTATGGAGCCTGCGAGCGGAATTTCAAACCAAAGCAGGCTGATAAAAAGCACAAAGGTAATCTGAATTAAACCGATGATAATGGGAGGGATGGCTTTGCCGATAAGAATTTGTAGTGGTGAGATAGGCGTAACTAAAAGCTGGTCAAATGTACCCTGTTCACGTTCGCGTGCTACCGAAAGGCCTGCGAGCATAATTACCTGCAAGAGGCTTAAAAGCGGCAGCATGGAAGGGATAAACATCCAGCGCGTGATCAGGTTGGGGTTAAACCAGCTGATGCTTTGCACCTCTAGTGGCTGTTTGCTGTCATGCAGCATGGTGTTATAAGCAGTGACGATTTCGCTTACGTAACCTGATGCTACAGCAGCAGTTGTGCTGTTACGCCCGTCCATGATGAGCTGTACATCCGCTGTTTCACCGGCAGCGAGCTTGCGTGCAAAATCCTGCGGAATCGTAATGACGAGCATAGCATCGCTAGAATCAATAGTGTCAGCAATCTGTGCTGTGCTTGTGAGTGTGCGCCTGCGTTTAAAAATGCCTGTGCCGTCAAGCTTTGCAAGGAGTTCGGTAGAATAGCTGCTGTGGCTTTCATCTAGTGCGGCGTAAGGCACAGTGTTTAAATTAAACGTTGCTGCGTAGCCGAAAAGTATGCTTTCCACGATAATTGGCGCGAAGAGGACAGTGCGTGTGAGCGGATCTTTAATTGTTGCTAAAAATTCTTTGACGATGATAAATTTTATTTTACGCCAGAAGGCTTGTAATGTATTCATTTATTCCAGCTTCTTTCGTGTAACACGCAGGGCAAGCCCTAAAAAGATAACAGCGTAAGCCATGAGGATGATGTTGTTTTTAATAAGCAGCTGCCAATTGTTGCCTGCTAAAAACAGCGTTTTGGCAATTTCCATATAATAGGTGGCAGGCAGCACGTAACCGACGCAGCGAATCCAGGTCGGCACGCTGCGCAGGTCAAATAAAAAGCCTGTGAGCATCATCGTAGGCAGCAGGCTGACAACGAGTGTATATTGGCAGGCGAGAAACTGGTTCTTCGTTACGGCGGAAATGACAAGGCCTATGCCAAGAGCGACTAGAAGATAGAGCATGGAGCTGGCGATGAGCATAATGAGCGAGCCTTGAAGCGGTACTTCAAACACAAAGCGGGCAGCTAAAAGGCAGATGGCAAAGCCTATCATGGCGATGCAAAAATATGGCACCATCTTTGCCAATAAAATTTCCAGCGGGCGCACAGGTGTGACGAACATACTCTCTAAAGTGCCGCGTTCCCATTCACGTGCCATGACTAAACCAGTCAAAAAAACGCCGACAATGGTGATGATTAAAACGAGCAGGCCGGGGATAAGATACCACGTGCTGCTATTGGCATCATTGAACCATGTCCTTGTAATGACGTTAATGGTAGGTTGGCTTGTAGCCGTGGGGAAAATTTTGCGCAGGTTCTGCGATTGCCACTGCGCCAGTCCTGCTTCTATATAACCGCGCACCATATTAGCGGTGGTAGAATCCGTACCGTATAAAATTACCTGCACTTTGGCGTTTTGAGCGTAAAGTGCCTGCGTAAAATCAGGTGGAACGCGGATGATGGCATCCACTTGGCACTGTTGCATAAGCTTCTCTGCTTCCTGCATGGAGGTAACGTAGCGTGGGTTAAAATAATCAGAACCTGTGGCGAAGCTCAGCATATCCTGCGCTGTGGGCGAAGTGTCCTCCAAAACTACAGCGGCAGGCACGTGCTTCACGTCTAGTGAGATGCCGAAGCCGATGAGGAAAATTAAAACCAGCGGCAAAATAATGCCGATTAGCAGGCTGCTGTTGTCACGGCGCAGCTGGCAAAATTCTTTTTTGATAAGTGAAGATAATCTGCTCGTAAAACCGTTCATGTTATCACTCCTTGCTGCGCGCCTGTTCGACAATGGCGATAAAGGCTTCGTTCATATTTTGCGCCTGGGTGCTGCCTTGCTGGCGGATTGCATCAGGTGTGCCGAGCGCGAGCATTTTGCCCTGGTCTTGGATCATGATCCTGTCGCAGTATTCTGCTTCTTCCATAAAGTGCGTAGTGATGATGATGGTAGTACCGCTGGCAGCAAGTGCTGTAATTTGCCGCCAAAAGGTGCGGCGTGCCAAGGGATCAATACCGCTGGTGGGTTCATCTAAAAATAAAATGCGTGGTTTATGGAGAAGGGCAGCAGCCATGGACAGGCGTTGCTTATAGCCGCCGGGCAGCTGCCCGGCAGGCATTTGCGCTACACCTGTCAAATCAAACTGCTCTTTAACTGTCTGTATCCGCTCGCGCAAAGCTGCATCGCCCAAGCCGTAAACACCACCATAAAAGCGTAGGTTTTCATCCACCGTGAGCGTGCCGTAAAGCGAAAACTTTTGCGCCACGTAACCTACATTGGCGCGCGCCTGCGTGCGCGCTGTGCGCAGGTTCATGCCTGCTACAGAAAGCGCACCGCTGCTTGCAGGGAGCAGCCCGCAAAGCATCCTGAACGTGGTCGTTTTGCCTGCACCGTTAGGTCCGAGCAAACCAAAAATTTCTCCTTGGCGCACTTTAAACGAGGTGTTATCCACGGCTATGAACTCGCCAAATTTGCGCACGAGGTTTTGCACTTCTATATCGATTTTATCAGTGAGCGTGTAATCTTTACTGTAATCAAGCTCAAAACCGGAAGATGCAGCTTGGCTGTCCTTTTTGTTAGCTGCGTGCGTTTCGTGCTCTTTTAGAAGCAGCATGAAGCCATCTTCCAAGCGTGCTGCAACCTGCGTTAATGGCAGCGCACCAAAATACTGCCATACGCTAAGCTTTGCCATAGAATCATCATTATTAACAATAAAGCGCACTGCGCCGCCTTCGGGAACAGCGTCTAAAACGTTTTGGACATCATCTAAAAGTGCAGCCTGCAAAATGCGGCTAGGCAGTTTCGCCGGGGGAGTAAGGCGCCAGCAGCGTCCTTGCGCCAGCTGGCGCAGAGAGGAGGGCGTACCTTCGGCGAGAATTTTACCTTTATGCAGCACGACGACCTTGCTGCATAGCTCTGCTTCTTCCATGTAGGCAGTGCTGACAAGCACGGTGAGGTTTTCGTCTTGCACAAGCTGTTGCAAAATTTCCCACAGCTCGCGTCTTGAAAGCGGGTCTACGCCCACAGTCGGCTCGTCCAGCAAAAGCAGCTCGGGTGAGCGCACGAGCGTGCAGGCGAGCCCTAGTTTTTGCTTCATGCCGCCGGAAAGCTTGCCTGCTAATCTATCTGTGAATTTTGCTAAGCCTGTCATGTTTAATAATTTAGCAAAACGCTGCTTACGTGCTGCCTTGGGGATGCCGTGTAAATCAGCATAAAGGTTCATGTTTTCCAGCACGCTTAAATCTTCGTACATACCAAATTTTTGTGGCATATAGCTGATGCGGGATTGAATTTCTTCTGCCTGCGTGCGCACGTCGCAGCCAAGCACGCTTAAAGTGCCGCTGTCAGGTGCAAGCAGGCCGCAGATAAGGCGCAAAAAGGTAGTTTTGCCTGCGCCGTCAGGACCGATGAGCGCAGTCATTTTACCGCGAGGAATATTGAGCGTAATATTTTGTAGTGCCTGAATTGTTTTTTGCATGGCTTTATCGAAAAAGCTGCGCTGCAAATTTTCGGCACTAACTACAAATGCTTCGTCCATAGCGTGTGCCTCTTATTCTAGCGTTACGGTAGCAGGCATACCCAGACGCAGCACATTATCCGCATCGTCAACATAAATGCGCACTTCATAAAGCAGGGAAGAACGCAGTTCCGGTG
>CAVKDE010000158.1:0-4339 GCA_963654835.1 Duodenibacillus sp.
CTTTTGGAGCTTCGCGTGCAGCTCTGTAATAGGGTTTGCGTTGTTTTTATTATCCACGCTTGTTGCCGTCCAGTTGCTGCTAGGGTAAAAATCGTCATTGTCATGTAAAAAATATACATTGTGGTCGCCACCCTGCGGCGTTGTGCCGGACCATTCATAACCAAGATAAACAAGGAACTTGCCTTCCTCATTAAACTTTTGCGTGTATTTGCGGATATCTGCCCAGGTTGCATCCGATACTTCAAAATCATTGCCCTGCCAGCCGGTGAAAGAAATGCACGCCTTATCACGGGAGAATGAGTAATAATCTTCCAGCATACCTGTGCCAACAGTCTGGCGTGTCTGCCCATGCATATCGCCCCAGTAGAGATATTTTGCAGGACCTTTCTCTGCCTTAGAAGCGTTACTATACGCCAGATAACCGTGCTCCACGTCACTAATCGCTAAATTCCAAAAGCCTTCTTCCTCAACAACGCAGCCGGGAATTTTAAGCGCATCGCTCGTTGTGCCGTCAAAATGCACGCTGGCTGGCAGTCCGTATGCTTTTACACCTTTCACAGCAAGCTCTACATCGCCAATATATTTTTCCGTCGGGTTGCCAAATTCATCCAGCGCGCGTACAGCAACCTCAAAAGGCTCGCCCACTTTAACTGTAGCAGGCACAATCGCCTGAATCTCGTGATGATAGGAAGGCACAATCTGCACTTTTAAACGCTCGGGCATTTCTTCATAACGGCTTGTGCCGCAAGGATCAAGGAAGACGCGGAACTCATGCTCACGCTCGCAGAAGGATTGCGCGCGCATGCCTAAGCTGCCTTGCGACGTATCGCCCAAGGTAACAGTAATCTTGTCGCCTTTTTTGATATAACCGCGATACACGTCAATCAGAATGCTGTTGCCAAAGGAACGCACGAATTTATTGTAGCGTGCTTTGACAAGGCAGTCGCCTGTTGTCGTCACCGTGGTAAAACCAGGCTCCGCACCTTCGTCGAACTGCGGCGTATCCCAATCGCTGACACTCTTCCAGGCGATAACCAGCGTACCGCCATCATCAATACCATATTCACCTGCGGTAAAAGTAATTGTCCAGGTAGAAAATTCTCCGGCAATCACAGGTTTTGTGGGCGTAAGCTCCACGCTGCCCATATATTCTTTATTTAAACGCATTTTTATAACCTCCTCACATCATCAGGAAAATAATGCCTACAACAAACAGATAAATGCAGTACGGCGCAGAATACATCATCGAACGCAGCGGATTGACAGGCCTGCCGATAATAGCACCTACAAGACCTGCAATGATAAAAGTATTCATATCGCACGGCGGAAAACCTTGCCCTGCCATGGATAGATGCGCACTCGCTAAAGCGATATTCAACTTGGAAATGCCAATCGCACTCCACGCAGGAGCAAGGATAGGCACGAGCATGCCTTGCGCTGTGCTCTGCCCGCCCGTGAGCATACCTGCCACAAGCAAGGCCGCAGCACCGCCAATAATGAGCAGCGAGCTGTTAAGCCCTTTCGCCCACGCCGCAATCGCCGCGTTCTGCCCACCAATCTGGAAGGCACCCAAAAAGAACGCCGTAGCGATCAAAATAACCTCCGGTTCAATAACCGCTTTCACCTGCATTTTGAGCTTGGCACCTACGCGTTTTATAAGGCTGACATCCAAGAGGATATTAGCAATAATAGCAAAAATCATCGCCATAACAATGTTATGCACAATCTTGCCCGCAAAGGGAACTTTGGCAATGGCAGCGAATAAAGTTGCCTTGCCATAAGGAATCATGCTCAAAAGATATTTGGGCAGATTAAATTTCAAAGTTGGGATGCTGTTGAGCATCACGATAAGAATCAGCACAAAAATGGGGATAAGCTTTACCCAGTTTTTGGAGAAAATCTCCCATGCTGTTTCTTTAGGAATCAAATGCTCCGGCAGGGAATATTTATCGCCGATATAAACCTTGCAGAAGAAAAAGGCAATTACCGCAAGGCCAATGCCTACGCTGCCATAACTGATTAAAAGTGCCTCGTGCTCATCTATACCAATAAGGCCGCACGCTAAAATAATGGCATTCGATACAGGAGGCATCATGCCACCCATGGAAGCACCGGTAACGACAATGGCGCAAATTAAATCCTGATCAATTTTCATCTCGTCCATCGCCGGAACAATCAAAATACCGATAACTGCGCCAACTGCTGCCACCGTCCCCATTAAAGAACCACCAAAATACAATGCTACCAAGGTTGCCAGCACCAGGCCTTGCGGAGTTTTGCCCCAAAGCGCGCGCAGAATGTTTAAAACTACCCCCATCGCCCCGCTTTCAATCTGCAAAGCGGAAAAAACTGCGCCAAACAGCACAATGTAAAAAATAAAAGCAATAGAATCCATGCTTTTGAGCCAAGGCGCGAGCCACGCCGCAGGGTCGTGCGCACCGCCCAGCCATAAGGAAATAAGTCCTGCACCGGCAAAAGCTGCGGTGAGGTTGCCGCCTATCAAAGGCAGGCGTTTAAACGTACTGACGATAATCAGAAACGCTATCGGAATAAGAACAATTGACATAACTTCCATCCTCCCTTAAAAAACAAGCAGAGATAGCTAAGTGTTAACAACTTGCATCTCTGCTTCTTTTTTGCTGCTAATATGTAAATTATAGGTGATAGAGCGGCAAATGTAAAATAGTTATTTTTATAACCAGCTTAACCATTTAGTTATACTAAAGGCAAGAAAAAGTGTTATAATTACTTTAGTTACAAAAGGAAGTGCTAATTTATGAATTATACCAACATCAAAAATTTTCACGCTGTCGTAGAGCTAGAGAGCTTAGTCGCCGCAGCCAATTATCTGCATATCTCCCAGCCTGCGCTCTCCAAATCCATAAAAAACCTGGAGCAGGATGTAGGCTGCCCGCTTTTTACGCACGCCAAAAATAAAATGCAGCTTAACGAAAACGGGTTAAAATATTATAACTTCACCAAAGATTATTTTTCGCGTTACCAGACGCTGGTTGAAGAACTGCGCGAAAGCAACGGCATCAATTCGCCGAACCTTAATATCAGCTTCAGCTCTGCGGGTAATATCATTCCTATCATCATCCACGGTTTTAAAAAGGAACATCCCGAGAGCAATTTTATGCTGCGCACGGAAGTAAAAAACATCATTGATACCAGCTCGCACTTTACCTTTCTCGCCTCGCGCGAAGAAATCAAACTGCCTAATTATTATCTGCTTTTTCATGAACCCTTATACCTCACGCTCAGCAGTGAGAACCCTGTTGCGCAAGAAAAAAGTGTAGAACTGGCTAAGCAGGCAGAGCAGACTTTTTTGTCACCCACGCGCACAAATGATATGTTTGATATCCAGATGTATTACTGCAAACAGGCAGGCTTCACCCCACAGCTCACAAACATAATTGAAAAAAACAACGTGCTCTTAACGCTCATCAGCCTCAATATGGGCGTAACGCTCATGCCCCAGCTGCAAAGCACTGCTTTTAACGATAAGCACATCATCCAGCTGCCCATCAGCGATATTCCCTGCTACCGTTACGTCTACCTGCTGGAGAACGAAAACGTCTACCAAACCAAGCTCGCGCAGGCCTTCAAACAGTTCTGCCTGAAATTTAAGTATTAAAAAAAGAGCTGCCCCGAAGGGCAGCCCAAAGCCTTGCGCACGATGGTGCGAAGGCAGTGACGTGTGAAATTAGAAGTTGATTTGCAGACGGCTCCAGATTACGCGATCAGATTTCTCGGATTCTTTGCCTTCCAGATCATAGTAATCAATATTGTAAACAATATTTTTGGCCAAAGCGTAGTTTACACCAACATTATAGCCTTTGAAGCCTTCTTTCATGAAGTAACCCCAATCGCCAGTCTTCATGGTATGAGCGATGAAAGTACCAACGCCTTGGTCATAATATTTAGCCCATGCGCCCCAGCTGCCAGGTTTAGCTTTGTTAGCACCTTTATACGACAGGCCAATTACATAACCATCAGTATCAACGTCGTTATAAGAAGTATTTAAATCTTTTTGATCTACATCAGAGTTCAGATAAGTAACATCTAAAGCAACATTCTTATCAAAAGCATAAGCTGCGCTTACATTCCAAATGCCATTATCTTCACCTTTGTTTACAACATTATCGTAGTTAGCACCAGCACTATAACCGCCAAGGCTGTCTTTAAACATATCATAGCCTGCGCTCAGAGCCAGCTTGCCAACTTTACCGGATAAAGATGCGCCATATACTTCATCATAGTCATAGTTAGTATAGCCACCAACGTTAGTAGTAACAGGCTTGCCATAATAAGCATTCAGTTTAACTTCTTTGCCATA
>CAVKDE010000159.1:0-4294 GCA_963654835.1 Duodenibacillus sp.
CCCCCAAGGGGAGCCTTTCTCTTCGGCTAAATGTTACAACTAAATTCTACAAACTTCAATTTAACTTTTTATTCGTATCTTAGCGCGTCAATCGGGTCTAACAGTGCAGCCTTTCTTGCAGGATAAATGCCAAAGAACAAGCCAATGCCCACAGAGAACACAACAGCAATCACAATCGCCCACACAGAAATAACTGTATTCCAACCGGCAAACTTGCTGATGAGCGTAGATGCACTCACGCCCAAGACAACGCCCAGCGTGCCGCCGATGATACCAATAACCATCGATTCCACAAGGAACTGCTGCAAAATATTGTTGTAAGTTGCACCCAAGGCTTTGCGGATACCGATTTCACGCGTGCGCTCTGTAACAGATACAAGCATGATATTCATAATGCCAATACCGCCGACAAGCAAGCTAATCGCCGCAATGCAGCCTAACAGAATCGTGATGTTATTCGCCGTGTCCATCATCGTTTCCATAATCTGCGCCATATTGCCCACAGTGAAATCGTCGTTACCGCCTTCTTTAATCTTGTGGCGCGTGCGCAGCACCTGTTCCGTCTCTGCCTGTACATCGTTAATAATATTTTCGTTCTCCGCCTGAATCGTAATACGCTGTACGTTCGTAATACCCATCATGCGGTTCTGCGCCGTCGTAAGAGGAATATAAACAACATCGTCCTGATCCTGACCCATACTGCTCTGACCTTTGCTTTTTAAAAGACCGACAACCTGAAACGGTGCTTTATTGATACGCATAATTTTGCCCACAGGATTGCCTTCGGGGAAGAGGCTGTCGGCAACAGTCTTACCAATAACTGCCACACGACCACGACTGATTAAATCACGGTCATTTAAAATACGCCCATCGTCAATATCCAAACTGGAAATTGTGAAACTGCTCGGTGTTGTGCCTTCTACGCGGCTTGTCCAGTTCTGGTTGCCTGCAACAAGCTGATAGCTTTTGTTGACACTCGCCGTGATGTTGGCAATGCCGTCAACCTGCTTGCCAATCGCCTGCATATCATCATAGGTCAGCTTCACGCCTTCGCCTGCCGCCAGCTTTGCACCACTTGCCGTGCGTCCGCCGGATGTGATAATCAAAAGGTTACTGCCCAGCTTAGAAATATTGTTCTTGACATTTTCCTTCATGCCGAAACCAAGGCTGACCATCGCGATAACCGCACCAACGCCGATAATAATGCCCAAAAGCGTCAGGAAAGTACGCAATTTGTTCGAGAGCATACCTTCTATAGCCATTTTTATGCTTTCATTTAACATGCTGCTTACCTTCCTTCATTAGTTTGCTGCCCGTCGCGCATATTTTGCAGCTCTTTCGCCGCATAATCACTCCTGCCGCCGCTAAGCTCGTCGCTGACAAGCTGACCGTCACGCATCACGAGAATACGCTTCGTCTGTTCGGCAATATCAGGTTCATGTGTAACCATGACCACAGTTTTACCGCTGTCATTCATCGCCTTAAAAATATCCATAATCTCATAGCTGGACTTTGTATCCAGGTTACCAGTCGGTTCGTCCGCCATGATAATCGCCGGGTCGTTAATCAGCGCACGCGCAATCGCCACACGCTGACGCTGGCCGCCACTCATCTCCATCGGTTTATGGTCAAGGCGTGCGCCAAGGCCTACGGCTTCCAACGCTTTTTTGGCGCGCTCCATACGTTCTTCTTCGTCCACGCCTGCATAAACTAAAGGCAGGGCGACATTAGCCTGCGCCGTCAGTTTCGAGAGCAGGTTGAAGTTCTGGAAGACAAAGCCAATCTTCGCATTACGAGTATGCGCCAGTTCATCGTCATCATAACCGGCGATTTCTTTGCCATCGAGATAATATTCACCCGAAGTCGGTCTGTCCAGACAGCCCAAGATATTCATCATTGTAGATTTGCCGCTGCCTGAAGGGCCCATGATGGAAGTGAACTCGCCATATTCCACCTTCAGGTTCACATGGTAGAGAGCATGCACAATGCTGTCGCCCATGTGATAAGTCTTCATTATATCTTTTAATTCAATAACAGCCATGCTCACTGCCTCCTTATTACATTCTCGGAGGTCCAAAATTATTGCCCGACTGCTTGCTTACTGCTTTTTTCACGAGCAGCTTATCGCCTACGGAAAGACCGCTTGCCGTAACTGCTACTTCGCTATCGCTCGTCAGACCAAGCGTTACGTCAACATCACGTGTTTCTTTCGTCTTTTCATTATATACTTTCACATAACGGCGCGTGCCTTCGCTATAGATGCAGTTCAGCGGCACAATCGTCACGTCGTCTGCTTCGTCGATAATAATATCCGTCCTTGCCGTCATCGTCGGCAGCAGCTTGCCTTTCGCATCGTCAACAGTTACATAAACTTTATAGTAGATAACATTGTTCTCAGTCGTCGCACTGCGGGAAATAAGGCGCACTTTGCCTGTAAAAGTTTCATTCGGATAAGCATCCACAGTGAACTTAACTTTCTGCCCGTCCTTCACCTGACCGATATCAGATTCATCGACCAGTGCTTCAATTTCCATATTATCCAGCGTTGCTACGGACATAATAACCTGCGGCGTGCTGATACCGGAGCTGATCGTCTGGCCGACAGGCGTAGGCTTGCCGATAATATAACCGGAAATAGGCGTCACAATAACAGTATCGTTGACATCAGACGCAGCTTTTTCGTAATTGCTTTTCGCTACGAGGTAATCTGCCTCCACAGTATCAAAATCAGATTGGCTGATAGCACCACGGTTTAAAAGGCTCACATAACGGTTATAGGTAGCCTGCGCATTATTGAGCTTGGCTTCCATCTGCGCCAGCGTAGCGTTCAAAGACGTTGCGTCAAGACGTACAAGCACATCACCGGCGTTAACGTGTTGGTTTTCTTTTACCAGCACTTCTACGATACGCCCGGTAATTTTGGAGCTGATATCAACATTATCCTGAGCGCTTAAAGAACCTGTGGCAGAAACTGTTTCCACAATGTTGCCTTTTTTTACTTCGCCCATTTTAATAACTGTATCAGTTACCTGCGTGCTCTGATAATATTTATAGCCACCGTAACCGGCACCTAGCAAAATAGCGCAGGCCACGATGACATATTTGTTCTTTTTTATGAAGTTCATCATCTTGCATCCCTCGTTCATTAAGATTTTCTTTTCTATTATAACCTCTCTGCTTTTTGAGGTCAAAGATAGCATAGCAAAAAGATGTGTTTTTTTTATGACACAAGTGGCAGATATTCATCCACTACAGACTTCCGAGAAAGTATTAGAGACGAAAAGCAGACACCGATGGCGTACTAAAACGTACGTCAAGGTGTCTGCTTTGAAGTATATGATGCTTTCTCGGCAGTCTATTTTTTGATCACCAAAGCTTGCAGCACCAAATCTTCCTTAGCATTCGCAGCGTTGCCAATAGCATGGCTCTCGCCGCTCGGGCAATGCACTTTATCACCAGCGTGCAGTGTCATCAGCGTGCCGTTATCGTTATATTCTGCTGTGCCTTGCAAAACAACAATGGTTTCGCTGTTGCCCTCGTGTTTGTGATAGCCAAGGCTGCAGCCAGGTTTTAAAATTACCTTGGCATACATCACTACGCTGTCATTTAAAAGCTTTTCATCAAGATAATGCTCAATAATAACATCGCCGTTGCCGCCAAAACGGTTTGTACTGATATCAGTTTTTGTTTCCTTGATAATCATGGTTCATACCCCCTCAAAATTTTGCTTAACCATATTATAAAACAAAATCTCCGCAAATGCGCAAAAAAATTAAAAATTTATGAGTTTACCACTTTACAAATTTACTACGCTAAAGTATAATAGGTACATGCTTAATCGCAAACATAAAAATGAGGTGGAAATGATGAAAAAATTATTAGCTGTACTTATGGGCTTAATGATGATGTTAATGATGGTAGCAGGCTGCGGCAGCAGCGGCCCGAAAAAAATGGTAATCGGTCTTGATGATAACTTCGCACCGATGGGCTACCGCAATGAAAAAAATGAAATCGTCGGCATGGATATCGACCTTGCCCGCGAAGCCTGCAAACGCGCCGGTATGGAAGTTGAATTCAAGCCTATTGATTGGGGCGCAAAAGAAGCTGAATTAAAATCTAAACGCATTGATGCTATCTGGAACTGCTTCACCGTTAACCCGGAGCGTGAAAAAACTTATGGCTTGTCTAAGCCTTACATCAACAATTCTCAATTGATTGTTGTACCGAAAGATTCCGATATCAAAACTATGGCTGATTTAAAAGGCAAAGTTGTAGCAGTACAGGACGACAGCAC
>CAVKDE010000160.1:0-4293 GCA_963654835.1 Duodenibacillus sp.
GGCGCGGCCTTCACCAAACTTTCTACGAGCAGCTCCGTTTCCGGGCGCGGCACAAGGGTAGCAGGCGTAACCTTAAAGCTGTTGCGCATAAAAGCACGCTCACCCACAATATAAGCCAAAGGCTCAAAATTGCCGCGACGCTGTACATAGCTGCGCATAGTAGCCAATTCTTCTTTGCTTAAAGGGCAATCAAAATCAAGATACAGCTTCACGCGCTGGCATTTCAAGACAGCGCAAAGCAGTACCTCGGCATCAAGGCGCGGATTCTCCACGCCTTTCGCCTCGAAGTACTGCTTCGTCCAATTTAAAATTTCTTTAATCGTCCAGACAGACCTTTCCATGTTATTTCACCTGTCTTAATTGTTCGCTCTGTTTAGCGGTAATCAGCGCATCTAAAAGTTCATCCATATCACCATTGACAATGCTGTCCAGTTTATGCAAGGTTAAGCCGATGCGGTGATCGGTAACGCGGCCTTGCGGATAGTTATAAGTGCGGATACGCTCACTTCTATCACCGGTGCCAACCTGGCTTTTGCGATCTTCTGCGGTAGCAGCACGCTGCTCCTCCTGCGCCTTCTCCAAAATGCGCGCACGCAACACACGCATACACTTTTCGCGGTTTTTAAGCTGAGATTTTTCATCCTGGCACTGCGCTACAATACCTGTCGGAATATGGGTAATGCGCACTGCTGATTCCGTCTTATTAACATATTGTCCGCCTGCGCCGCCTGCACGATAAGTATCAATGCGTAAATCGCTAGGATTAATCTCCACGTCAACTTCTTCTGCCTCCGGCAAAACAGCCACCGTAACGGTAGAAGTATGCACACGCCCCTGGGATTCAGTTTCCGGCACACGCTGCACGCGATGTACGCCGCTTTCAAACTTCATGCGGCTGTAAACGCTGTCGCCGTTCACCTGAAAGACAACTTCTTTAAATCCGCCCAGCTCTGTGGGACTGGCATCTAAAACTTCCACGCGCCAATTACGCGTTTCCGCATAGCGGGTGTACATTCTAAACAGCACACCGGCGAAAAGCGCCGCTTCATCGCCGCCTGCGCCGCCACGGATTTCCACAATAACGTTCTTATCATCATTCGGATCAGAAGGCAGCAAAAGAATCGTCAGCTTCTGCTCGTATGCTTCAATCTGCGGTTTGAGTTCTTTGAGCTCTTCCTTCGCCATTTCCACGAGTTCTTCATCTTCGCCCAGTTCCAAAAGCTCCTGAGCCTCATCGCGCGCCTTAATCATCTCGCGATACTCGCGATAAGCTGTAACAATCGGTTCCAGCTTCGCGTGTGCCTTCGTCGCCTTCAGCCAGTTAGCCTGGTCAGCAATCACTTCCGGATCGCTGATTTTCGCCTCCAAATCTAAATATCTGTCTTCTAAGGCTTGCAGCTTATCTATCATTAAAATTCTCCTCTAAAAATTTTTATTCTATAATCTCTTCCGGCGGCAGCACAGCCTTAAGCGATGCAATCGCCACCTCAATCTGGCTGTCATCCGGCTGGCGCGTCGTGAGCTTTTGCAATAAAAGCCCCGGCATAATCGCCAGATGCACCAGCTTATTATCGTTATGCGCACCCGCAAAGCGGATAATTTCGTAGCTTACGCCCGCAATAACAGGCATTAAAATTACACGTGAGGCAATACGCTCTAACAAGCTCGGCCAACCAAGGAACGTAAAAATGAACATGCTGATCAGCATCACAATCATCAAAAAGTTAGTGCCACAGCGAGGGTGCAGCGTGCTGAACGGACGCACATTTTCCACGCGCAACGGCAGACCTGCCTCATAAGTATAAATCGTCTTATGTTCCGCACCGTGGTACTGAAACACGCGTTGAATATCTTCCATAGAAGAAATCGCTGCAATATACGTCAAAAAGATCGCCATACGCAAAACGCCTTCTGCTAAGTTCAGCATCATCGGATCATCCGTCAGCTCGTGCAAGAAGCGCATCGACCATGTAGGAATGACAATGAAAAGGCCCACAGCCAAAAGTACAGAAGTAGCAATTGTCATGGCCATCTCCTTGCCAGTGAGCTGCTCTTCCTCGTCGCCGGAAACCTGCGCCGAATAGGCAAGAGCCTTCATGCCATCATATAAAGATTCAAATAAAGCAATAACGCCGCGAAGCAGCGGTTTTTTCAAAATCGGATATTTATCACGGATACTATGTACAGGGTTCACATCAACTGCAATTTCTCCGTTGGGCTGGCGTACAGCGACGGCAACCTTACCAGGTCCGCGCATCATTACGCCTTCAATAACGGCCTGACCGCCTACAGATAATTTTTTCGTGCTCATAGTAAATTTTTCTCCAAGTTTTTTGAGATATTTCGCAAATATCTCCCATTAGCAAATACAGCAGAGCTCGTTGCAAGCTCTGCTGTACATGTATAGATTATTGTTCTTTGTTGTAACGTTTGTTGAACTGTTCGATACGACCGCGAGCAGCCAGGTTACGTTGTTGACCAGTGAAGAATGGATGGCATTTAGAGCAAACATCCACGCGTAATTCTTTCTTAGTGCTACCAGTTACGAAGCTTGCACCACATGCGCAGGTAGCAGTAACTTCACCGTAATTCGGATGAATCTTTTCTTTCATTCTTTACACCTCTCTTTGCTAGAACATTATATTCAATATTATCCATAAGTTGCGGAAGAAATCGTTAGCTGCGAGCAAAGGCAACGATGGCGTATAAATAATACTCCTAGGAGCCTTTGTGACGCAGATGGCGTTTTATTACGCAACTTGCATTGGCACTAGACTAGTGTAACATATAAACTTTGGGAAAGCAAGCTATTTTTTCGTAAATTCCCTAACACCTTGCACATAGTTGATAAACTGCTGCGCCGTGCGACCGGAAATACCGCCATGATGCAGCTCCCACTTACGCGCTTCGGCGCATAGCAGCTCATCATCCATATCAACGCCCGCCCTTTTCGCTAAATCGCAAACAATTTTAAAATATTCTTTCTGCGTAGGCTGGCCATAATAAATTGTGCAGCCAAAACGATTCACCAGCGAAAGCTTTTCCTGCATGGTGTCAGAATGGTAAATGCCTTCTTCCTCATGCAAATCATTTCTATCCTTCCAGGTTTCGTTAATCAGGTGGCGGCGGTTGCTCGTTGCGTAAATCAAAATATTATCAGGACGCACCTCCAAGCCGCCTTCGATAATCGCTTTCAGATATTTATATTCGATTTCAAAATCCTCAAAAGATAAATCGTCCATATAAATCACAAAGCGATAATTGCGGTTCTTAATCTGCGCAATGATAGCAGATAAATCGCGGAACTGGTGCTTGTAAATTTCAATCATACGCAGGCCGCTGTCATAATATTTATTTATGATGGCCTTAATGCTGCTGGATTTGCCTGTACCGCTATCACCAAAAAGCAGCACATTATTGGCAGGTCTGCCAGCAACAAAAGCTTCTGTGTTGGCAATCAGGCGTTGCTTTTGCTCTTCATAACCAATTAAATCGTCAAAAGTAACATGCTCTGTATTAGAAATTGGCACCAGCTCTACCGCTTTGCCTTCTTCATGCACGATACGGAAGGCTTTGTTTAAACCAAGCTTGCCCACGCCGTACTTACGGTAGAAATCCGTTACGCAGTCAAACACGGCGTCCGCATCTTCGGCAGCAACAATTTGTACGCTGAGTGCCTGCACCTTTTCGCTGATATTTTTGTTATACCTACGCTCCTGCTTCACTACTGCCTGATAGTTGCAGATAAGGCTGAGGCAGTTAATGCCAAGTGCTGCTTCCAGTTTACTAAAATCATAGTTAAAAAGCTGCTTGAAGATGGCAAAATCATGCTTGGCCAACTCGTTTACACTGCCTGCACACGCCCCCACTTTTTCACAGGTAATAGAAAAAGGCGTTTCACTGCTGATTAAAAGATAGGTGAGATAATTTTGCCAAAGGTTTTTATCAAAGCCGTATTCTGTTGCCACTTCCAACAACTTATTGACGCTTTGATAAACGCGTTCGACAAGCACTTCACGCTGAAAATTGCCAGCAGCAAAATCAGCGCAGACAGCTGCTAAATCTTCTAAAATGCCACGTGTATTGAGCTGGCGATAAATAATTAATTGGGATACTAATTTATGCATAATGTTCCTACTTTATAAATTCAAATTTTTCCGCATCAAAAATGCCCATATCCGTAATGCGCACCTTGGGAATAACAGGCAGTGCCATAAAGCTCAGGCTAATAAAGGGATCAATCGCCTGCGGTACACCTTGCGCATGAGCCTGCGCTTCAATGCGGTTTAACTC
>CAVKDE010000161.1:0-4273 GCA_963654835.1 Duodenibacillus sp.
GTACAGCATAATAGATACGGTCAATTCACGCAGAGCGGGTAAGAAAATCAGGAAGAAGGCACTGATCATGCCAGGTTTAACCAGCGGAATAACGATATCCTTTAAGGATTGCCACATCGTAGCACCGCAGGAACGGGATGCTTCCATAAGGGAATCATGCACCTGTTCGAGGGCTGCGGAGTTCGCCTTGAGGGAGAATGCCATATAACGGGCGATGTAAGCAACGAGGATAATCCAAACGCTGTTATAAAGGTTGATGCCAAACTGGCCGCTCCAGGCAAGGATTACACCGAGGGCGATAACGGAGCCCGGTACGGAGAACGGCAGCATGCCTAAAAATTCCAAAATGCCTTTGCCGCGAACTTTCATCTTAACGATAACGTAAGAAATCATTACGCCGGCGAACATGGTGATAACAGCTGCTGCCAGGCCGAGGGTGATACTGTTGAAGATAGCGTCTTTGGTAACTTCATATTCAAAGAGAATATATTTGTAGTTATCCAGCGACAGGTTTTCCCACGTAAACGGCAGGCCGTAGGTTTCTACACCGCCAACGAGGAAGATAACTGCTGTAGGCAGTAAAATTGTGAATGCAATATAAGCCAGGCAGAAGAACAGCAGCGGGTAACGCAGGCCGCGCAGTTTAAGCTCCATAGGACGGAAGCTCTTGCCGCCGATGATCTGATAATGACCGTTGCTGAGAATTTTTTGCTGTGCCCAGATAATGCAGGCTGCGGAAACTACGAGCACGGTTGCAAGAACGGTACCTGTACGGATAGATTCAAAGCTGCCGCCGCTCTGGTGAATTTTTTCGTAAATCAGCGTCGGGATATTATAAATACCTTGTTCAATACCTAATACTGCTACTGTACCAAAGTGGGCCATGGAATACAGCATAATGAGCAGCGCACCACTCATAATGGAAGGCATAACCAGCGGAATGGTAATTTTGCGGGTGATGGTGAAAAGGCCTGCACCGGAAATACGCGCGGATTCTTCCAAGGTGGGGTCCATGCGCTCTAACGCACCGCAAACCTGGATGAAAACGAACGGGAAGAGGTACATAACTTCTACCGCACTGATGCCGTAATAAGTGTAAATATCAAAAACAGGTCCGGTAAAGCCGAAGTTTTCCATAAAGAACTTATTGATATAACCGCTATTCGGCGAGAGCAGCATTTTCCATGCCAAAGCACCGATAAAGGAAGGCAGCATGAACGGTACAAGGAAAAGGCTCTTCATAAAGCTCTTATAGGGTAAATCAGTACGCGTAACCAGCCAGGCAAAGAAGGTGCCGACGATGGTGCTGCCGATGGTGGTCATGCTGGCGATAATCAGCGAGTTAGTGAGAGCCTGGAAAGTTTCCGGCTCGGTGAGAACATCGTAGAAATCCTGGCTGTTAAAGGAGCCATCTACGAAAAATGCGTTAAATAAAATCAAAAGTACAGGCCATGCTACAAAGATAACCAGTACGGCAATAGAGATAAAAAGAATCAGCTGAGCTACGCCAAAGCCGGAATCTTTTTTGATTGTTCCACTGCTCATAATTCTTCTACCTCCTTCAATTGCTCTGCGTCAAACCAGAGCAGGCTGCGGAAGGTGATGTAACATTCTTCGCCTTCCTTGAACATTAAATTATTGTTGATAGCGTCCTGTGTTTTCAGTTCAGTGCGCAGATGCTCGCCATCAATATCAATGCTGTAATCCATGGTTGCGCCTAAGAAGTTAGCGCGGTGGATGATACCTTTGAGGCCTGGACCTTCACGGTGAATTTCCACATCAGAGGGGCGGAAGCCTGCTACCCAACTTTTAGCGTTGCCTTTAGGACCTTCCCATGGGAACTCTTGATGACCGCTGCCAACAACGTATTTACCGTTTTCCTCACGGGCAGCGAGGAAGTTGGCAATACCCATGAATTTGAAGATGAACAAATCAGCAGGCTGTTCAAAAATTTCGTAAGGTGTGCCGATCTGGCGGATACGTCCTTCGCTATCCATGATAGCGATGCGGTCAGAAATTGCTAGGGCAACTTCCTGGTCATGCGTTACATACATAACGGTGATACCAAATTTACGTTGCAAAGCTTTGATTTCAAAACGCATTTCTTCACGCAGGTTAGCATCAAGGTTAGACAGCGGTTCGTCCAGCAGCATTACGGAAGGATCAGCAACGAGAGCACGCGCGAGCGCAACACGTTGCTGTTGGCCGCCACTAAGCTCGGATGGTAGACGTTTTTCCAAACCTTTCATGCCGACAATTTCTACCATGTCCATAACCAGTTTGTCAATTTCTTCTTTCGGACGCTTTTCCATTTTCAGCGGATAAGCAATGTTTTCAAAAACAGTCATATGCGGCCATACAGCATAATCCTGGAATACAATGCCCAGACCGCGACGCTCGGGCGGAATATATTCGCCGCTTGCACTGTCAGCAACCACGGTGTCGTCGATGCTGATTTTGCCGGCATCAGGAACTTCGTGACCGGCAATCAGGCGGATAAGTACAGTTTTGCCACAACCTGAAGGACCAAGCAGGGTGAAACATTCACCTTTTTTGATACCTAAGTCGAGGTTTTGCAAAACCTGATGCTTGCCATAGCCTTTGGCTACGCCTTCAACTTTGATAATATCTTCCATAGAAATCTCCTTTATAACTTCTCACCAAGAATTTTATTTTGATGGTGAAAAATAGCGGAACAGGTCAAGCCTGTTCCGCCAAATTTGGCTTTACTAAATTGCTTCTAAAGCTTATTTCTTCACCTGCATAACATCAGAGAACTTCTTAATAGTAGCTTCTTTAGTCTTTACAGCTTCGGTGTAGTTAATCTTGATAGATTTAGCTAATGCTTCTTTAGGAGCAGGCAGGTTGAACTTAGCAGGAATAGTTACGTCTTCACGAACAGGAATAGTGCCTTGTTCAGCTACCAGAGTTTGTGCTTCTTTGCTCAGCAGGTAGTCAACAAATTTCTTTGCTGCATCCATTTTGGTGCTGTCTTTGAAAATAGCAACCGGGCTAGGAACTACGAGCATTTCAGGCGGATAGCACATTTGGATATGAGCACCTTTTTTAATTTTAGCATTGGTGATGTAGTCAACGCCGAGGCAGGCAGTTAATTCACCGGATGCAGTATCATCGATAACTTGGCCGGAGCCTTTACCGATACGGCCGCCGTTAGCTTTGATTTTGTCAAAGTATTCCCAACCGAATTGTTTTTCCAGCAGGGCAACGCTCATGTAAGAGGTGCCGGACAGAGCCGGGTTAGCAATACCAAAACCGTTGGTGAATTCAGGTTTCAGCAAATCGGACCATTGGGTCGGAGCAGTTTTGATTTTATCGGTGTTAACAACGATGCCCAAAGTGCCAAGACGAGCAGCATGGAAGGAGCCATCGTAGTCATCGAACGGGTTAACAGTTTCTTTCAGAACAGGGCTTTCATATTTAGCCAGAATGCCTTCTTCTTTCATTTTATAGAAGTCAGGTACTTCACTGGTCCAGATAACGTCAGCAAGAATTTTACCGCTTTGGCGTTCTGCAGCGATTTTAGCCATCAGCTTACCAGCACCTGCGGATTGATAGTCAACATCAATATCCGGGTTTTGCTTTTTGAAGCCGTCAACAATACCTTTGATTAAGGATTCTTTCATAGAGGTGTAGATAATCAGCTTTTTACCGTCATTTGCCGGAGCTGCTTTCTTTTCACCACCGCCGCCGCAACCTGCTGCAAGCATAGTTACGAGCATTACGAGCAAGAGTGCCCATAAACTAGTTTTCTTTGCCATTGATAAAACCTCCTTGAGTGTACCGACCTGTGAAGTACAGGCAGTTGTGAACGACTATTGCGCACGTAGAAATGAAAAGCCACAATTTGCGCAATATCTCTTTACATAAATTTAACATATATTTTACCAAACTGCAAGACAATTCTTGGCTTTTGTGTAGTTTTTTTAATAAAGTAAGCGGCCTAGTAGCATACTCTATTTATGCAATCTGTTTAGCAATTAAAAACATTAATATGATAAATGCTGCTTAAATAGAGTAAAAGTGAAAACAAAAAAGAGGAAGCAGTGCCCAAAAAGCTGTAAAGAAGGCACTGCTTCCTTATATAAAGAAAGCTGGAAAACGTGAGAAGTTTTTTAGCGTAACAATGGCGTGACGTTAATCGCCATAGGCCCGTTTTTGCCGCGTGCTATCTGATAAGTGACACGTTCGCCTTCTTCCAGATAGCGAAAACCATGACAGTTGATAGCGGTGAAATGTACATATACATCTATAC
>CAVKDE010000162.1:0-4261 GCA_963654835.1 Duodenibacillus sp.
TAGTTTCACCCACGGTATCAAGAATCTGGCTCAAATTACCGCCAACCTGACGCTGAATAACAACTGCCATACACACCATTTCAAAATCTTCATTGCGCACACGGTTACAAATGCCTTCTAAAGCTTCTTCCAGCGTAATGCCCAATTTCATTTCATTGAGTGCGCGGTTAAATTCCTCGCTGATAGGTCCTCTAATTTCCTTGGCAACCACATCCATAGCCTGTTGAAAAGTAAAACCAGATTTAATAGCATTGCTAAGCATAACCACGCAATCGCCTAACTGGTCGGTAAAAGCTTTCATTCTGCGCATGGCTTTGAAATGCACATATAAGGCAGCAAAGCCAAACCAACAGATAGCAAAAAGCATGGCATCACTCAAACTTGCAGTGAGGAAAAAAATCAGCACTAAAAGGAAAGCTGCACTGCCCCCCACGAGCATCATATACTCGCTGCCCGTCACAGGCAAGTTCGCCTGCTGCACCTTCAGCTCAAACCAGTTCTTTTTAGGCAGCAAATGCCCAAATTTATTCGCCCCGGTTTTCGCCCAGGTGCTGAACCTGCTGCGCAAGATATCGTCCCAAAAAGCACTGCCTGTGCTTTTTACAACGCGTCTTGGTCTTACAGGTGTTCTATATTGCCGGACGCGGGCGGATAAATCCACCTTATCCGTAACAAACATTCTATAAAGTGCTATGCACAGCACAAACATGGCAAGAGCTGCCATTATTGCTATTTGCAGCATAGCCTCACCGTCCTTCCGGACACAGCTTGTGCGCAATCTGCTCTATCTGCGTGGTCAAAGGGGAGCTGGGGCCTACATCCAGCGCCATGCGTCCATTGTTCGCCGCTTCTGCGCACAAAATATATTCATTAGGCAGCAAAATGACAGGGCAGCCAATTTCTTTTTCCAGCTCTAAGGCATGGTGCATATCAGGCTTTAAGCGCGAGATAATGCAGCTCACACGCTCCTTGTAATTATCAAGGGATTGGAAAATTTCCATGGCTCTCTTTAAATGCTGCACTTCAAAGGAATCATCTGCCATAGCAGTTAAAAACACGTGTTCCGAAGCTTCACACGCAGCAATGGTAATGGGGTTAAAACCCGGGGAGATATCCACCAGCACATAGCGGAAGCAGTTTCTTGCCATCGCCAAAAGCTGTTCAAGACCTTTAGGCTCCACATAAGAAGCCTGCTGCGGCGTTTTTGCCCCGCAAAGAACATATACATTATCGGCCGCTTCTTCAAAATAATTCATCAGCGTGCCTGGTTTTAAATAAGAGATATCGCGCAGTGCCTCCACCACGGTGCTGGGCGGGTTAAGGTTTAAGAAAGCATCCATATCGGCAAAATGCGTATCGGCATCAATAATGCCCACGCGCTCGCCGCTGATACGTGCCAAAGCCAAAGCCAGGTTAACAATGATGGTGGTGCGTCCGCTTTTGCCCTTGGGGCTGAAAAAGCTTACAATCTGGCATTTATCACTATAATTTTTAGGGCTATCTGCAATATTTTCATCAGCTAAAAAGCTTTCCTGTTTAAATCCTTGCATCCTTCACCCTTCCTTTACTTCCACAAGCTGCCAAACCATTTGGAAAGACCGCTGCTTTCCTCTTTTTCGCCCAATTCCAGCGAAATAATGTCACTGATTTCATCAGCCAGCTTGCTGTCTTTATCTGTTAAAACCACCGGCTTGCCCTCGCGGATAGAATTCATCACACCACGGTAATCGTTACCAATGAAATATTGGAAAGGCCTGCCCAGTAAGGCTTCAACATCCTTCACGCTGATTTGCGTTTCTGCTTTATTTCTGTTTAAAATCAGGCGCACGCGCTGCCAGTCAAACTGCAGCTTGTGCAGCGTATCCAGCCCCACCTTCAAATTTTTAATAGAGGGGATAAAATCAACCACGCAAGGCAGGAACAATACATCCGTATGCTCCAAAATTGCCAAGTTAATCGCGCTAAAGCCTGTTGTTGTATCAACTAAAATGTAATCATAAGCTTCTTTGAGCTGGTTCAGCGCACCGCTGATGATTTCTGCATCCATAATAAATGCTTCATCTAATTCTTGCGGTGCAGGCAGCACATCAAAGCCAAATTCTGTCGCCGTCGTGAACATGGCAGCATCACGCATGGCCTCGTTCATCAGGCTGTAATCATAAAGTGTCTGCGCAGGCGTAAGTGCCAGATAATTGCACACATCGCCAAACTGCAAGTCAAAATCTGCTACGCACACCTTGTAGCCACGCTCTGCCAAATCGGCAGCAAAGTTAATTGCCAAAACCGTTTTGCCCACAGCGGAAGCCGTGCTAAAGCAGGTTAAAACAAGGCCTTCCTTGTCAGGATCATTTTTTTTGCTCAGCATATAAATCACCTCGCAAAACTTCACTATCCTTCATTTTAGATAAGCGGTTTGCTTCCTCGCTCATCACAGGCTGATAATCACTGTCCACCAAAATCGGTGTTAACAGGATTAAAATTTCTTTGCGCTCACGTGTTTTAGACGTATTGCGGAAGAACTGCCCTAAGATAGGAATATCGCCTAACAGAGGAATCTTCGATACAGATTTACTTTCGGTAGAAGAAATCAAACCGCCAATTGCCATCGTCATACCAGGCTGCATCAAAACATGGCTGTTCGCCTTACGCGAAAGCAGGCCGGGGATGCGCACGCCGGTTGCCGATGTAGCATTTACAGCACTGGACCAATCCAGGCTGCTCACTTCGGTTTGAATTTTTGTATCAACACCATCGTCCTGTTGGACAACGGGTTCAATCTCCAAGCGGATACCATATTCACGCCATTCCACGGTAACAGTGTTATCATCCGTGTTTACAGGCACAGGAATTTCACCGCCAATTAAAATATCTGCCTTTTCACCGCTCATGGTGATCACATAAGGCTGGGATAAAATTTTAGCATCGCCATTTTTAACCAAAGCGTTCAGCTGCGCGTTGATATTAGCATAAGAACCAAACCAGTTAAACGGTCTACCTGTATCAATTTTATTGGTATGGGATTGGCCAAAGCCAAAGCTGCCTTCTGTTCCCAGCGAAACGCTGCTGTCATCGCTACTGCTGCTACTGCTGCTAGAATCCGCAGCGTTGCCAAAGGCAATACCCAAATTTTGCACTTTATCTGTAGAAATTTCTATAATTCTGCTTTCAATGCGCACCTGCTTCGGGCGGGACATTTCCAAGAGGTTCACAACCTCGCCATAGGAAGCAGCCAATTTTTCCGCACGGTCACGTGCATATTGGTTTGGCACCATGCCTTCCAGG
The DNA here is from genome assembly GCA_963654835.1 of Duodenibacillus sp. Taxonomy (GTDB): domain Bacteria; phylum Bacillota; class Negativicutes; order Acidaminococcales; family Acidaminococcaceae; genus Phascolarctobacterium_A. The sequence goes on from CAVKDE010000162.1 coordinate 3,283, forward strand.
ATAACTTTGCCACCTGCTACGCTCACATGCACGTCAGGATACCCCAAAAGATCTTGAATCATCTGCGCTGCGCCCACATCGTTGCCATTAACAAGCACCGTGTAGGTAAACTGCCCGCCATTACGCCGGATATGCAGCGTTGTGGAACCCGCTTTTTTGCCTACCAGCATCACCTGGCTGGAAGAAAGCACTACCACATCCGCAATCTCCGGATTAGCCACAGCCACTTTATAAACGCCGCTGGCATCAATAACTTCTGATTGGTTAATACCAATATTCATATTTGCTGCACTCACAGGCAGTGCTAAAAGCATACAGCTCAGCAGCACGCCTGCAACTTTATTTTTAAACTTCATTGCTCATGCTCCTCCCTGCTGCTTATCTGCCAACATTAGTACCGCGGATAACGGTAACGCCGCTGCTATAACCGCCGCTCGGCGCAGAAGGTGCGGGAGCAGAAGCATAATTCGGTGCGCTCGGCGCAGGTGCAGCATTTTGCACAGGTCGCTTACCGTATACAGTAGCACCCACATAAGTTTTATCCGTCGGCTTTGCCGGACGCAAAGCCATGGTAATCTTGCCTTCCTGCTGCGCTACACGCAGTTCCACCGCTTCACGCGGGTCTAAAGCCAAAGTGATAGTTTTCACATTTTCAACTTTTTTATTATCATTGCTGGTCATATCTGTAGAACCAACAGCCAATACCAATACATCCTGCAAAAGCAGCTTGCCCACAGCACCTGCATTTTTGCCATCGCCTTCTACAGTAAGGATATCAACATTGCAGCCAGGCTGGATAAAACCTGCCACGCCGCTCACATCATCTACATTAATGGTAATAGCACGCTTATCGTTAGGAATGCTGCCCACAAAACTGTTCGTATTGCCCATTGCGTTCAGGCGTTTTTCTGTAATCTGGTCACCAGAATTAACACCCATGCGTAGACGCTTACCCACAGCATCTTGCACAGTATGCATC
>CAVKDE010000163.1:0-4252 GCA_963654835.1 Duodenibacillus sp.
GCCCACTACCTTCTCTAGCCAGGACTCCCGCCTGCACCAGCTTTTTAAGCAGCACAACTGCGGTCGAAGTAGAAATCTGCAAAGCATTTTCTATCATTCTCCGCGTTATCTGCGAATGCTTCTGGGCTAAAGCCAAAACAGCTGCATAACGCTCCTGCTGCTTCTGCTCCGACGGCAGCTCATCTGTAATCTGCTTAACAGTTACGACTTTATTCGCTGTAAAATTAGTATTCGGCAACGTAATTTTAAAAGCATTATCTGTCACTTCAATTTTAGGCTTCACATTTTCATCAGCATAGCACTCATTAATTTTAAGTAAACCAGTACCATATGCTTCAATTAAATGTAATCTGTAAAAAACATTTGCCAAATTTTTATTACGCAATACAGATACACCTAGCTTAATATCTGCCAATGACATTCCCTTAACTAAACCGCCAATATTAATAAACTCCATGCGGTCGTCAAAAATACTAATCAAAATAGGCCCGCCAATACCATAATCACGATGTATTACTGAATTTAGCAAAGCTTCACGCACTGCTTCAGTAGGATAGTTGCGCTTCTCTACTCTCTGCAGACCTGGGAACTCTGCCCGTGTATAATTAAATTGATTAATATAAGCATACGCATCTTCTAATTGCTTTAAGATTGAACCATGTAATTCCTTGCGATCGTGAAACACTGTCTTATGGCTTCCTTCAAAAACAGCCATCTTAATACTAGCGATGCATTGATCAGAAAGTAGCATCGCCAAATTAGAATATGTTCCATCTGTATTTATTAAATGCAAAGAACGCTTCTGCGCCTCACCAAAAGAAATATGCTCATTCGCAAAATAAGTATCTGCATCATTAAACGTAAGCTGCTGGTTAAGCGCGCGTGATTCTTCATAGCTGTCACCACTCGTTTCTTTAATCATCTGCAATATAGCAGTTTCAGAAGCGGGTACTGATGAAGCACCTTGGCGCACATAAACACCAGCAGGACGGATACCTTTGCTAGCTAAATAATAAGGTCGTGCTGTTCCTCGTTGAATTGTTAAAGTAACAACATTCTTATCTTCTATAATTTCCGTATCACACTCAACAGCAACAGTAACATCAGGGCGTATAGCATCACGAATCATATTCATAGCCTGCAACATAACTGCATCCGCATTTTCAACTCCCACCACACTGCCATCATCATCAATGCCAATATAAACTTTTCCACCATCTGTATTAGCAAAAGCAAGCACAGTATATCTTATATCATCAGTATATCGGCGTTTAAATTCTACCGTTTTACTTTCTAACATTTCCTGCTCCTTTCTAGTTGTTTTTCTAATTCCAATTATAGCTAGCAATTAGGAAAATAGCAAGAAAAACTTTTTGAAATAAAGCAAAACCCGTCCCTACGCTGCAAATGTAGCGTGAGGGCGGGTTGTTGTTTAATATTCTATTATGCACAAATAGCTTGTTTATTCTGTTTTTCAGCAAAATACATATCTGCAATATAGCCTGCCGGTTCTGCCCAGAGAGCATTTTCTGTATCTCTCAGTATTTTATAAGTTTTTGAACGATAAAAATCATAAAAAGCATCATTAAAAGATGTTTTTTCTTGTTTGGCAATCTCTCGAATAACCTCACGAATTACCAAACACATAAGCATAGTTATATCTTCTCCATTAAATGTATAAATTTTATCCATTATAAACCACCTTCTCTACTAATTCTAGACATTTAATAGCTCTTTCCGTATGAAAAGAAATCTGATTATTAGCTTTGCTATAACGCAACCGCTGTACTGCTTCATCAGTATGTAATACTCCAGAAACATATAGTTGCACTGTCTCCATTGTATTATCATCAGCCACAGGTCCTATAACAACATCATAATCATGCTGAAGCCCACCATTGATACGGTTAGCTTTAATAAACTCTAACCATTCTTTACTCAAGGTATCAAATCTCTTTATATTTAAAGAAGCATTATCAATAAATTTATATTTATATACATAGTATTCTTTCTTATTGCTACGCATTGCAAGTCTGCGCGCCCACTCTTGAGATTGCTTTTCTAAAACTGTTGTATAAAATCCTTTGCCAAAATCTCTATGATTATGCGATTTAGTCAACTGTATAGACTCAAAATCAAAAACGGTACCATGATAAACCAATACATGTTTCTGTTCTTTTTCTATAAATTGTTCAATATACTCCAATACTTCCGAAATACTCACTTGGTGCAGATATTCATGTTGCACCATAATATTTTCCATAACATGATAGTCATGAAAAACTTCTATAGCTTCATCAGTAGAAAGATTATGTCTCCTAGCGTATCCTTCTATTGACATAACAGTAAGCAGTTCAACATCAGACTGTACACTCACCGCAATTCACCTTCTTACAAAATCACATCTATTGACCTAACTATATCATTAGCATTTTCGCTTGTCAATGAGAAGATACAACAAACCCGCCCCTGTGCTGCGAATGTAGCGTGAGGGCGGGTTATTGTGTCTTTAGTTATTTCAGCTTAATTTTTGCTATGCTATCTGCCTGATAAAAACTGTTACCTAAAATTTCTAGCAGAACTACATCTGGTTGATATTTAGCAATTAATCTTGCCAAATTAACTTCTTTTTTCCGACCTGCACAATCTCTGTAATGTGTGCTCACAATTTTTGAAGCATACTGAATCAGATAAGGAGCCATATAACTGCTATAAGAATCACCAAGCATCAAAATTTTAATTCCGTGAGGATTATCTTTATTCTTAATAATAGCTTCACCATTATTAATTGGACCCCAAAGTACATTATTAGAAACTATTTTCTTTACTTTAGTTTCTTTGCCTGTATAACAATCTACAAGATAAATTTCATCAGTAAACTTACTGCTATAAGGTGCATCAATCTCCCAGGTCTGCCCATAGCCTAATCTATGCGCGTAACTTGCTTCCTTATAAGCACTTTGGAAAACCATATCCATAGGCTGCTTAAAATAAAATTTTCTGTTCATAAGCTTTTCACTCATACGTAAAAAACTATCTGCTGCAATCTCTGCTCCATAATAGCTCCAATGATGATCATCAGAAAAATACAACGCTGGCACACCTGTCTTTTGGGCCTGTAACAGCTTATCATTTACGTCCAAATAATTTACTTTTTCCTGCATAGCCAACTGTTGCAACTGTTTATCCCAAAAAGCATAAGGCTGTACATTTTTACGTTCTCTAAGAGGAAATTCATCTATATAAAACGCTTCTTTTGTAGGAGGCACTAAAAGCATAAACTCAGCACCATGATCTTTACAATAATTTTGTAAAGCAGCAACTTCCTGCATTTTCTTTGCCCCATCTTTTAAACCTATAATGCGATTTCTCCTACTAAAAAGCCACTTATTTTTTCCACGAAAAATGTCTTTATCTAAAATGACTCCAAATTTATAATTATATTCCTTCCACATTTTTATAGCTCGCTCACGCCCGCGTAACCTATCCTTATACCAATTTTCAAACTGGCTATACAATCTTTTATCAGTCCAACCAAAGCGAGGAAAAGCTGTGATTTTTCTATTTTCCTTAGCTATTTCAGCTTGATGCTTTTTTTCATTTAAGAGTCCTACATTAGGAATCAAAAGCAAAAAGATAAAACAGATAATAAATAATACTAAAATTTTCTTGTGGAATTTTACCATCATATCGCTCTCCTTAAAATCTAAAATATATAAACGGATTATAGGAACTGCTAATAACACTTATTACAGATAGCAAAAATAACATCAATGATATTACATAAGATATTATTTTAAAAGTAAAAAAGCGCATTTTATAATTGCCGTGAATTTTAAATAAAACAAGCTGTTTATATAAAGGTCGCCAATCATAGGATAAAATTACACCAATAGCAAGCGCTGCCAACACATCGTTCTGCAAATAATAAGCTGCATCATTGAACGTATTAGCATTCCATCCCAACATTACACCCCAATAACGTACAGCGTAACCTACATTATCTGCTCTAAACATTACCCACCCAAAAATAATAACTAGCAATGCATATACATGAGCCAAAATATCCCTACGCTGTAAAAATTTAGCCAACCAGATTGATTCTACAATGATAAAAATACCATACCAAATTCCCCATAAAACAAATGTAGTATTAGCACCATGCCAAAGTCCTGACAATAAAAACACCAACAGCAGATTAAGATAATAACGCCATTTACTCACTCTGCTTCCACCTAGGTTGATATACACG
>CAVKDE010000164.1:0-4248 GCA_963654835.1 Duodenibacillus sp.
ACGAACTGGACAACCTGGGCGTTCGCGTAGCAAACCTGGAGAAAAAAGCTGACAATGTAAAGATTACTGGTCAAGTTCGTTACAGCTATGCTGACTACAGCGGTGACTTGGACAAATATGGTAATAAACTGCGTTCCCGTATTTGGGTAAACGGTCAAGTTAATGATGATTGGTCCTACACTGCAATGTTAGAAAACAATCAAGATTTCACCAATGACATTGGCGATGAAGATACCAAATTCCAACGTGCTTATGTAAACGGTAAATTGGGCGGCGTTAAAGTTCAAGCTGGTCGTCAACAACTGTTCTTGGGCGAAGGCAACATTTATGATAACCGTTTTGACGGTGTTCAACTGTCTTATGGTAAAGACGTTAAAGTTGAAGGCTACTATGGCAAACCGACTGCTCTGAACAGCGCAGATCCCTCTGCAGCAACTCTTATTGATGCACTTTTAAACGAAAAAACTACTTTGAAATATGGCACCAAATATGATGAAGTAATGGGCGCAAAACTGTCTGCTAAAGCTGGCAAACTGAATGCTGCTGTTGCTTATGATGTATTCAAAGGCGATAAAGTTAACACTCTTGATTTAACTGATGCTATTGATAGTGGTGATGTTGATGATATTACTCTTACTGAAACTGCTATCGAAGACAACAAGATTTGGTCTGTAGGTGCTGGCTATGCATTCGATAACAATGTAAAACTGGACGCTATCTATCTGAAATCCAACCAAGAAGGTGTTGGTGGTGATGATGACGGCTTCGTAGTTGGATTGAACTACAAAGGTGCTAAAGCTGCAAAAGCTGGTTCCTATGGTATCTATGCTAAATACTATGATGAAGCTTCTACTTTAGCTCTGGCTCATACCATGAACGGTGAATATGGTTCCAATGGCTTCAAAGGCTATATGGTAGGTACTAACTACACCTTCGCTAAAAACATTGTTGGTGCTGTTGAATACTATGATCTGGAAGGTAAAGACAAAGCTGAAACCGATATGAAGACTCTGTGGGCTCAATTGGTATTCACTTTCTAATTTGACTTCCATAGCTTAAATTAAAAGCGAACCGCGTAAGCGGTAATTTAGAGGACGGCGAAAGCCGTCCTCTTTTGGCATGTGCGCGGGAAGTTTTGAGCATATAAAAATTGGGGAGTGTAGGAGAGCCTATGACGTTAGCGAAGTGCTTTACAAACTCCAATTTGTCCCCCTCCCTAACTTCATGCTATAATAATTTTATGAGAAAAATTTGCGGAGGGATACCCCATGCTTAACGATAAATCAACTCCTGCTCCTTGGGAGCAATACCAGGCAATTTACCTGCACACCCCTTTTTGCAGGCAAAAGTGCTTGTACTGCGATTTTGCGTCTTACGCAGGCTTTAGTGAAGATACTATGCATGTCTATACAAATGCCGTATGTAAAGAAATAGAAGCGCGTGCTGAAGAGGCTGCGCGCACTGCCGCGCACGCCAGCATTTATTTTGGCGGTGGCACGCCCAGCGTACTGCCTGTAGCGTGCCTGGCGCAGCTTGTGGATACGCTCAAGAAAAATAACTTCTGGCGCACGCCTTGCGAAGCTACTATTGAAGTGAATCCTGGCACGGCAGATTTAGCGAAGCTTAAAGCACTGCGTAAGCTTGGCTTTGACCGTATCAGTTTTGGCGTGCAATCGCTTAATGATAAAGAGCTGCGCACGATAGGACGCATTCACAGTGCGCAGCAGGCCTTAGAGTCTTTGCAATGGGCGCAAGAAGCAGGTTTTGCGCGTATCAGTGCAGATTTAATTTACGGCCTGCCGCAGCAGACGCTCACCAGCCTGCGTGCAACGCTAGAGCAGCTGCTTGCTACAGGTTTGGAGCATATCTCCGTTTATGGACTTATTGTAGAAGAGGGGACACCGTTAGCAAAATTAGTGGAGAATGGAAAGTTGCAGCTGCCTGATGAAGACACAGCAGCAGATATGTATGATTTAGTGCAGAACTTTTTAAAGGAACAAGGCTTTACGCGCTATGAGATTTCCAATTATGCTAAAAATGAGCAGCACTCACGTCACAATACAGTTTATTGGCAGTATCATCCTTATCTTGCTTTCGGCGCAGCTGCCTGTGGTTTTGACAGCAGTGCACGCCGCATGGCGGTAGCAGGTGTAACAGAATATATTGCCAAGGCTAAGCAGCTGACGCCTGGCAATTGGCGTACAAGCGAGTTATATACAATAGAAGAACTTGCTAACGCTATGCAGCTGGAGGAATTTATGTTTATGGGCCTGCGCCGCGCGCAAGGTGCGGATTTAGCGGAAGCACGTGCACGCTTTGGCGTGGATGTTATGCAGCGTTTTGCCGATGATTTGCGTCCTTTGCTGGCGCAGAATTTGCTTGCGTATGACGAAAGCACGCAGCACTTGCGTTTAACAGAGCGTGGCATGGCGGTGGGCAATCAAATCTTTGAAGTTTTTGTGATAAGTTAAAATTTCCCCAAAAAGGTGTTGACATTATATGGGGGTAGTGCTATTCTTATATCAAGGTGTTAGCACTCCAATAAAGAGAGTGCTAACAATCAAAATGAGGTGGGAATATGTTAAACGATAGAAAGAAAAAAATTCTCCAGCTCATAATTGAGGATTATATTTCAACTGCTGAGCCTGTTGGCTCCAGAACGATAGCCCGTAAGTATGATTTAGGACTCAGCCCGGCGACGATTCGTAACGAGATGAGCGATTTGGAGCTTTTGGGTTATCTGGAGCAGCCACACACCTCGGCAGGACGCGTGCCATCAGCGCAGGCCTACCGCCTTTATGTTGATTCGCTTGTGGAGCCTAACAGCCTGACTGATAACGACAGGGCGCTTATCAATGGGTGGTTTAATGAAAGGCGTAGGAGCATAGATGAAATTTTCCAGTCTACGGCAAAAATCCTTTCCCGCATGACGAAAAATGTTTCCATGGTTTTGGCTAACCGCGATGCAGGCGCACATTTCCGTTATATGAAGTTTTTGCCATTAGATGAGCATCACGCTATCTTGTGCATCATCACTGATGACGGTAATGTTGATAACTGCGTAGTAGAAATTCCCCTCGGAATGCGCCCGGAGGAGCTTGATTATCTTGCCGGACGCGTCAGCAGGCTGCTGGAAGGCAGGGAGCTGGCAAACATTACCGAGGATCTTCTTGCTGCGGTACACACCAATATCGCCGATGACAAGCTGCTCTTTACCTCGCTGGTACAATCAATCCGCCAGATGCGGAACAAGCATCAGCAGCAAAAGGTTTTCCTTGGCGGTACTAAGCAGCTTTTGAATCAGCCGGAGTTTCGCGATGTGGAACGCGTGAAAAATCTTCTGGGCATTCTGGAGGAAGAACGCGTGGTGCGCGATTTGCTCAAGGCTGGTGAAGACAGCGGCCTGAGAGTTACTATTGGCAGCGAGAATAAATTTACCGGTATTCAGGATTGCAGTATGGTGCAGGCTACCTACCGCTTAAACGGTCAGATAGTGGGCACGATGGCGGTCTTGGGACCTACGCGTATGGAATATGGCAAGGTTATATCCGTTATGGATTACCTGCACAAGTATCTGAAAACGATGTTTGAACATGTACCAGATAATAAATAGCATTAAGGAGGAAGAGCCTTGCAAGATAATGAGATGAAAGAAAAACAAGCTGCTGCGGAAGCGGAACAGGAAGCTGCGGCAAATGCCGAAGCAAGCGAAGCTGCCGAAGAAGCTGCTGAGGCTGAGGAAGTAAAGGAGCCTGAGGTTGATCCGAAGGATGCCAAAATCGAAGAACTGCAAAACCGCTTGTTGCGTTTGCAGGCTGATTTTGAAAACTTCCGTCGCCGTACTAATACAGAAAAAGAACAGCTTTCCACTTTTGTTACGGCAAATGTGGTAGGTAAGTTCTTAAAGGTTTTGGATAACTTTGAACGTGCGGAAGCAAGTGCTGAAAAAGGCGATAACGTGGAAGCAGTTGTTGATGGCATGAAGAAAATCCGCCGCCAGTTTGAAGATACCTTCAAAGATTTAAAGGTAGTGGAGATTGAAGCACAGGATGCCAAGTTTGACCCGAACATCCATGAAGCGGTAATGCGTGGACATAACCCGGAACTGGATGATGAAATCATTGATATGGTTTTTGAAAAGGGTTACAAATTAGGCGATAAGGTTATTCGTCATAGTAAAGTAAGAGTTAATTCCAACGATTAACACAGTCTGCCGAATAAAGCACCATCTACTTCACATTCTTTCCT
>CAVKDE010000165.1:0-4222 GCA_963654835.1 Duodenibacillus sp.
GGTATACAGTGCTTCACTGACACCAACGGTTACCATGATTTCTGTTTTAGGATCATATTTAACACCGTAATTTTTATAGGTGTCTTCAGCAATAGCTTCGCGCAGTTCCAAGAGACCTAAAGTGGGAGTGTAGCAGCTCTTGCCTTCGCTGATGCTGACAACTTCAGCGTCTTTAACAGCCTGCGGAATATCAAAATCAGGCTCGCCTACGCTAAGAGGTACGATGTTGGGGTTTGCTGCCATGATATCTAAGAACTTTGCCAAGCCGGAAGGAGGCAGTGCTTTGATAAACGGAGATACAGCAGCATCAAAATTATATGACATATAAATCATTCCTTTCTTTCTACAGCTTACGGAAGAAGTGCCTTCGCATGGCACTGACGTACATCAGTGCTTATAATACTGACGCTTTTTCTGTAATGTCTATCTGTTTACTATAATATTGTAACAGAAATTGCGCAAAAGTGCAAAGGGATTGGAATGTATACATTAGCTATTGGGCTTTTACTTTAAACACGATGGCGTAAAGCACAGGCAGGACAACAAGCGTTAAAATAGTTGCACCTGTTAAACCGCAGGCAATAGCTACAGCCATCGCATTCCAGAACTGGCTGGCGAACATGGGGATTAATCCTAGCACTGTGGTGAAGGCTGCCAGCATAATGGGACGGAAGCGCACAATGGCAGATTCCACAATGGCCTGCGCCGGAGGCATACCTGCATCAAGATGCTGCTGTATCTGGTCAACAAGAACCATGCTGTTACGGATAATCGTGCCTGTTAGGGCAAGGATACCTAGCTCTGCCATAAAGCCAAGTGTGGAGTTAAATAACAGCAGACCAAAGATGACGCCAATAATACCCATGGGCGCGGTGAGCATGATAACGAGCAATTTTCTGATATCCTGCATTTGCAGCATGATGATAACTACAATTAAAAGTAACATGAGCGGAACAGGCTTGAGCAGATAGTTAAGTGTTTTATTACTGTCTTCCAGTGAGCCGCCGATTTCTATCTTCATACCTGCGGGCAGATTTTGGCGCAGCTCGGCAAGATCGTTATAAACCTGTTTTGTAACATCGTTACCCGTTACGCCTGCTGTGATACCGCCGTTGACGGTGATGGTGGGGCGCAGGTTACGACGCCAGATCATATTATCTTCGCTGCTATATTCTAGCGTTGCGATTTGCGAGAGCGGCACAGCTCCTTTGCTTGTAGGGATAGAAATTGTTTCCAGCTGCGAAATATCAGCACGCTCTTTAGGCTGCAGGCGGAAAACGATGCCAATCTGTTGGTCGCCTTCCAGATAAGTGGCTACGGTATAACCGCTAACCTGTGCTTGCAAAGCATTCGCAACAGTTTGGCGGGAAAGACCCATCTGCAAAAGTTTATCGTTATCTACTTTTAATTTTACAGCATTGCTTTGCTCCAGCCAGTCTAAGCGCGTCATATTCACATAAGGATTAGCTGCCATCACCTGACGTACTTTTTGCGCGTATTCCTTTACCTGAGCGTCATTATCACCGCTGACGCGGATCATAACAGGATAGGGAGCAGGCGGTCCAAGCGGAATGGAGCGTGAATAGGTGATAGCCTCAGGCAGTTTTTCCTCGGCTAATTTATTGATGCGTTGCTCTAAACGTTTGCGTGCTTCTATATCTTTAGCAACAACAACGAGCTGCGCATAATTATCACGTGGCTGCACCGGGTCAATAACAAGGACGAAGCGGGGCGCACTTTCACCAACATAAGTGGAAACGTGATCTAAGTCTTCATCGTCTTTAATTAAATCTGTCAGCTTGCGTGCAGCAGCATCTGTTGCTTTAATAGAGCTGCCTTCCGGCAGGTTAAGCTCCACTAAAAGCTCTGGGCGCACAGAAGCGGGGAAAAATTCCTGGCTGACAAAGCGCAGCATGAAAAGCGATAAACCAAGCATGGCTAGCGTAATACCGATAATGGCAGCGCGGTGCAAGAGCGACCAATGCAGCACTTTACGGAAACTGCGGTAGAAGGCGTTGTCATAGCTTTCCTGTTTGATAACCGTGGGACGGATCCATTCATAGCCTAAAACAGGTGCTAAGGTTGCGGAAACAAGCCACGAAAGCATAAGCGTTACCGTCATTACAGGAAAGAGGCTGTAGGCAAATTCCGAAGCACTGGCTTTAGAAAAGGCGATAGGCATGAAGCCGAGGCAGGTAATGGTTGTACCTGCCAAAAGCGGCCAGGCACAGGTTTTGAAGGCGTAGGACGCAGCTTCTTTGCGCGGCATACCTTCGGACATTTTTACTTCCATCAGCTCGACGACGACGATAGCATCGTCAACAAGCATACCTAAGGATACTACAAGAGCACCAAGGGAGATTTTATGCAAATCAATACCCAGCGCAAACATAGCGCAGAAGGAGCCTAAAAGAATCAAAGGAATGCAGCAGGAAATAACGTAGCCGCTGCGGCGACCCAGTGTCATCAGGCTGACAACGAGGACGATGATAATAGCTTCATAAAGGCTTTCGGAAAATTCACTGATGGAATTTTTTACTACTTCCGGCTGGTTCGCTACCTGATTGAGCTCTAAGCCGAGCGGTAAATCCTTTTGGATACGGGAGATTTCTGCTGCCAGGTTTTCGCCGAGCTTAATGTTGTCGCCGCCTTCTTCCATAGAAAGGGCAATACCGACAGCCGGTTTGCCATTGTAATACATCAAAGTATCAGGCGGATCAGCAAAACCGCGCGTAATTGTGGCAATATCGCCAAGACGGAAAACATTGCCGTTGGCGTTGATGGGGATGGCGGCGATGTTTTCTACGCTGTCCGGGCTGCCTGTAATACGTAGGTAGGAGTTCGCTGTATCTGCTTCAATCATGCCGCTGGCGTTAATTGCTGTCTGCGCCTTAATGGTGCTGGCGATGCTGTTGATATCAAGGCCCAGCTGCGCCAGCTTTTCCGTCTGCATCTGTACAAAAATTTTTTCCGGCTGCACGCCGACCAGCTCAACCTTTTTTACATCGGGGATGGAGAAAAAGTTGAGTTTTATTTTTTCTGCATATTTACGCATATCCTCATAGGTATAACCATCGCCTGTGAGCGCGTAAATATTGCCGTAGACATCATCAAAACGGTCATTATAATATGGACCGAGTGTGCCGCTAGGCAGATTTTTTTTACCGTCTTCGACAATATTGCGCAGTTCCAGCCAGCGTTGGCGTACAGTGTTACCTGTCACTTCATCCTTTAAGGCGACAGTAATAACGCACACGCCGGGGCGGGAATAGCTGGTGATTTTATCTATCTGCGGCAGGCTTTGGATTTGCTTTTCCAGCTCATTGGTAAGGTGCATTTCTACTTCCTTGGCACTGGCACCAGGCCAGGCGGCAGAAACAACCATCTGTTTGACTGCGAAGTTCGGATCCTCGCTTCTACCTAAGGATTTAAAAGAAAAGATACCCATGATGAGTACGAGTATGGCGAAAAAATAGACAAGCTGGCGGTGTTCAATGGCCCATTTTGCCCAGTTGGCACGTTCTTTTTCCGGTGCGGTCATGATGCGTCACCACCTTCGGCAAGGCGAACTTTTTGCTTTTCTACAAGCTTGCTGAGCCCGGCGGTAATTAGCACATCACCCTTGCTTAAACCGCTGGTAATGCGTACGTTGTTGCCGCTATAACCGGCGACAGTTACATCCTGCAAAACAGCTGCGCTGTCACGCACCAGCCACACCTGTGGCTTGCCATTTACCTGATAAAGTGCGGTAGCAGGAATTACTAGCTCGCTGCTGCTCTCTTCTCCTGCTGCTGACGTGGGGGAGAAGGCGGCCTTCGCCGTCATGCCCAGCTTCGCTGCCGCTGGCAGCTCAGGCACAGTTACGCGCACTTTATAAGTACGCGTAATGCTATCTGCCATTGGGGCAATTTCCCGCACGCTGCCATTTACGCTTACATCAGGCAGTGCCCAAAAGGTAATATTCGCCTGCTGTCCGACAGCAAGCTGCACGTTTTCCGGCACATTAATTTCAATTTCGCGTTCACCGTTTTGGACAACAGTCACAACAGGCGTGCCTGCTGCTGCAACTTGTCCTGCTTCACCGCTAATGGATGCGACAATGCCGTCAACATCACTGGTAAGAGCGGTATAGCCAAGCTGGTTGCTGCTAACATTAGCACTTGCCTGCGCCTGACGCAGCGTAGCATTTGCCGCATCCAGCTGCGTGTTGTATTGATCGCGC
>CAVKDE010000166.1:0-4208 GCA_963654835.1 Duodenibacillus sp.
GTACTAGATGTACACCGTCGGTGCCTGTTCTTCGCCTCTGGCACTTTCTCACCAGTCTGGTGAAGAAATGGAGAAGCAGTATATGCTTCACATCGGCTCCTTGGGAAAGAAAATCACAAAAAATTATCCCCGTCGCAATCGTGGCGGGGATTTTTTTGCGCTTATTTTTCTTTGCAGAACTCTATAAATTCCTGCATATTTTTAGTTACGCAGCCATGCTTATAATAGATATTGATATTACGTGTAGCAAGCGAATCATCAAGCTTATAGAAAACTAAATTTGGCGTAGGCTCCATATATCTTAATAGCGAATCGCGCAAAAAGACAATACCTTGCCCCGAGCGTGCTAAAAAGTACAGCGTGTAAAAATCTTCTATCTGTCCTAAAATAGTAGGGTGCATATTTTTGTTATTAAACATCCTGATAGCACGCTTATACATATCCTTACTCTTTTTATGCAGGATAAAAGGATAGCTGCTGAAAAAATTAATCGGCACGGAGGGATATTTTTCTTCCAGCCATTTGCCGGAATTGATGTCTTGTAAAGTTAAGGCGTAGCTTGTCAGATGTTTATTGATTTCAAAATCTGCGGGAACGGCAAGTACAATATTTTCTGAGCGGATGGGTACAAAACTGCAATTTTTAATATTGCTGTTATGTGCCGTGATAACCAGATCAACATCTTTCTTCTGCAATTTTTGCAGTGCCTGTTCTGTAGAATATTCAATGCATTTAAATTTTACTTGCGGTTTATGTAGGCAAAAGCTCTGCGTAAGCTGGTTGATGAAATTCACAAAAAAGAACGCAGAACTACCGATAATAATTTCTTTACTTTGGTTATCTGCTTCTGCCAGTTCTTTGAAGAGTTTATCTTCTATGCGCTTAATTTTCTTAGCTGCTTCAATATATTTCTGCCCTGCATAGGTAGGTTTAATGGGTTTTACGCTTCGATCAAACAGTTTGACGTTTAAGCGTTGTTCTTCTTTGTGAATGATGGCACTTAGCGCTGGTTGGCTGATAAAAAGATTAGCAGCAGCTTTAGAAAAGCTGGCACAGGCATCTACCTGCAAAATATATTCCATGACTTTTTCCATAGTTTATATTTCATCTCCCTGTGAATAAAACTGAAGCAGTTTATGTATTATGGATATTATAGCTGGATTTAGTAAAAATAAGGATTGCGAAAATCGCTGAAAAACTTATGTAATAAGCATTTTGACGTTTAATATATAAGTTTTTTTATATATTAAAGCATAGTTTTTGGTATTAGTCAATTGCGCACATGTTTTAGTATAATAAAAGCAAGAAGTAAATTTGTCATTTACACATGGACATTAGCTGAAGCAAGGAGGAAGATTATGATTGATTTACGCAGTGATACGCTCACGATGCCTGATAGCGAAATGCTGCAAAGCATTTTAACGGCTAAATTAGGCGATGATGGCAGAGTTGATGCTAACGGCAGAGGTGAAGACTTTACTATCAATGAGCTGGAAGATTTAATGGCGGAGTTGACAGGTAAAGAAGCCGGCCTACTTTGTCCTACAGGTACAATGGGTAATACCTGCGGCGTGCTGACCTGGTGCAAAGCACAAGATAAGGTGCTGGTGCATGAGCAGCAGCATTTACTGCTTACGGAAAAATTTTTGTTTGACGAAGAGTTCTGCCGTATGGTGCCTGTAAAATATGCTATGAACGAGCATATGACACCTGATGTAGAGCAGATTGACCTTCTTTTGGCTGAAAGCGGGGCAAAACTGCTATGTCTGGAAAATACGCATAACTTTTCTGGTGGTTATGTGATTCCAGTTGAGGAGATGGCAAAATTGCGTGCGGTAGCAGATAAACATGGCGCGCATATTCATATGGATGGAGCACGTCTGTTCCATGCAGCTGCGTCGCTAGGTGTTCCGGCGAAGAAGATTACGCAGTATGTAGATTCTGTAATGGTTTGCATTTCTAAAGGTGTGGGTGCGCCTGTAGGTTCTGTTTTGTGCAGTACGAAAGCACAGATTGCTAAAGCACGTGAAATTCGCAAAATCATCGGCGGTGGTATGCGTCAGGCTGGCGTGATTGCTGCTCCCGGAATTTATGCGCTGAAGCATAATTTAGAGCGTATGAAAGACGATATTGCTAATGCACGCTTAACTGCTTCTTTACTTAAAGGCAAGCTGCAAAAGCTCACCATGCAGGATGAAGTGCAGTCTAACATTCTTGTTTTAGATTGCAGCAAGGCGAGCGTTACACCGGCAGAGTTTTGCGTACTGGCCGAGAAGAAAGGCCTTTTGATTAAAACTGTGCTGAAAACCTGCGTCCGCCTTGTGTATTATAAAGGCATTACGGAAGCGGATGCACGTAAGGCAGCGGAAATTATTTTAGCCTTAGACCGCGAGGTTTAATAAGAAACATTAGGAGGTTATGCAAATGGAATTGTTTGGTAGAAAATTTAGCTTGACAACTCAGATTTTTATAGCCATGATTTTAGGTGCTATTTTAGGCTTAGCCTTTGGTCCCACGATGAAATCTTTAGGCTTTATTGGTACAATTTGGCTTAACTGTGTGAAGATGATCGTTATTCCTATGGTTTTGGTAACGATTATCACAGGTATTATCTCCCAAAAGAATTTAAGTTCCTTAGGCAGAATTGCTGTAAGAATTATTGCTTATTATATCCTGACAACTTTAGTTGCTACGGTGGTTGGCCTTGCAGTAACTGGTGTGCTGCGTCCTGGTGAGTTCGCTAATTTCACAGGTCTTGCTTCTAAGAAGGTTGTTGGTTCTGCTGATATTACTGTTTCTCAATTTTTTGTTTCTATGTTCAGTACCAATATGTTCCAAACTTTTTCTAAAGGCAACATCGTGCAGACTTTGATTATTGCGGTAATGACTGGTATTGCCATTATGAAAGTTCCTAGCGAAGAACATAAGGAAACCTTGAAAAAGATGTTTAACGCTATTAATTCCATGGTTTTCTCCTTGATTGGTATGGTTATGAAGGCTTCGCCGATAGGTGTATTCTTCCTGATGGCAGATTCTTTTGCTAAATATGGTGCGAGCATTTTTACGAGTATGGCAAGCCTTGCAGGTGTATATTATCTCGCCTGCCTGCTGCATGTTATCTTTGTGTATGGCGGTGTGTTGTGGTTTACATGTGGCATTAATCCTTTCCGCTTCCTGAAGGATAGCGCAGAGCTGTGGATGTATACGATTACTACTTGCAGCAGCGTTGCTTCTATTCCGGTAAATATTCAGGTTGCTAAAGAAAAATTTGGTGTGCCGGAGCGCATTTCCAGTTTTACTGTTCCTTTGGGTTCGCAGATGAACTATGATGGCAGTGTAATCCTCTATGGTTGCGTTATTACTTTTATCAGTCAGGTTATTGGTGCACCGCTTGATCTTGGTACGATGGTGAAAGTAGTTGTGCTTTCTGCGATTTTATCTACTGGCGGCGGTGGCATTCCTGGCAGCGGTATTGTGAAGCTGTTTGTTATGGTTGAAGCTTTTGGCCTGCCAACGGAAATTGTAGGTATTATTGCTGCGTTCTATCATATTTTTGATATGGGTACGACAACTAATAACTGCCTGGGTGATTTGGCTGGTACGATTTTTGTTTCCAAGATGGAAGAAAAGCACGAGCAGGCAGCCTAAGCGCATAATAATTTTTGAGCCTTGCGGCATACTTAGAAGTGTGCTGCAAGGCTTTTTGTATTTGCTAAATTGTAATTTTTTGTATACAAAAAGCGCAAAACGCTTCCATTCGGTTAGCATTCTGCGCTATATATTTTTTCACTTCTTCACTTCTACATCAATTTCAAACAAACGCTTCCATGGGAAACTTAGCGTAAACTTCGTTCCCTTGGTGATGGGATATTTATTAGCCAGTAACTGACATTCGCTTGTTACCTGCTGCAAAATGCTGCGTTCTGCCGTAGCAAGATCATATTTTAAATCTTCACGGTTGTGCTTTTCCAGTTCATCGGAAACAATGCGGCGGGCGTTGCTTTGGTAGAACCAGTCATCAATCAGACGCTCTCGCAGCAGTTTATTTTTTGCTTCTGGTGTCATTGCCTGGGAAATAATTCCTTGGGCAATGGCGTAGCCAACAGCGTTATCAGCAGTGTTCCAGCCGTTGTAAGCAGCTAGTTTATCAAGATTACCACTACTAGCGAGTGCCTCCATAAAGCCGTTGTCTGCACCGTTGGAATAGC
>CAVKDE010000167.1:0-4205 GCA_963654835.1 Duodenibacillus sp.
ATAGATATTTTTTATCCTAAATGCTTAGAATCCAAACTACGCGGGCAAAAAAATTCTAACCTGCGCTATTGGCAGGAAAAGTTTCCGCAAATACAATTTACACTATTACATGAAGAAATAAATGAGGTGAAGGTATGTCCGAGTGCGAATCCTTTGCACCTATAATAGATAAAAACAGTAAAATTTTGATTCTCGGTTCTATGCCAGGGCGTAAATCGCTGGCTATGCAAGAGTATTATGCTCATCCGCAAAACCGCTTCTGGAAGCTTTTGGCGCAGCTTTTTAAGGAAGATGTACCTGCTGATTATTCTGCCAAAAAGGCTCTGCTTGCACGTCACCACATTGCGCTATGGGATACTTTGGCTTTTTGTGAACGTGAGGGCAGCTTAGACAGCGATATCAAAAACGAGCAGCCTAATGCTATTTTAGAATTATTGGCGCAGCAGCAAAATATCTGCGCGATTTTTTGCAATGGCGGTAAAGCAGCTGCAGCCTTCAAAAAATATTTTGCCAAAAATTTACCGCGTAAGCTGACAATCTACTATCTTCATTCGACAAGTCCTGCCAACGCGCGTATGCGCCTGGAAGATTTAAGGGAAGAATGGCAGGTTATTTTGCAATATTTAGCATAAGTTTATGTTAAACACTGTTAAATATTCGCTAACTGTGATACAATTAAAAGATATGAAAACAGATTAAGGATAGGTGATTGTTAGTGCGTCTCAAGGCCTTTTCAACTTATGGCTTTAAGTCTTTTGCCGATAAAACTGAATTAACCTTTGATAAGGGAATAACGGCTGTTGTTGGACCAAATGGTTCAGGCAAGAGCAATATTTCTGATGCCATTCGTTGGGTTTTGGGTGAACAGAGTGCTAAATATCTGCGTGGCAGCAAAATGGAGGATGTAATTTTCTCCGGTAGCAGCAAACGTAGAGCTTTAGGTGTAGCGGAAGTAACGGTTGATTTTGATAATAGCGATCACACTCTGCCTTTAGATTTTGAGCAGGTCAGCCTTACGCGCCGCATTTTTCGTAGTGGTGACAGCGAGTACGCTATTAATAAAAAAAGCTGCCGCCTTAAAGATATTATTGATCTGATGGCAGATACAGGACTGGGCAAAGGTTCAATGTCCATTATCGGCCAGAACAAAATTGATGAGATTTTAAACAGCAGGCCGGAAGACAGGCGCAGCCTGTTTGAAGAAGCAGCAGGTATTGCCAAATACCGTCTACGTAAGAAGGATGCTGTGAAACGTCTTGATGATACAGCGAATAACCTTACGCGCATTAACGATATACGCAGTGAAGTGGATGCGCAGGTAGAGCCTTTAGCGCAGGCTGCGGAAAAAACACGGCAGTTTAATAGTTATAACGACGAGCTGCGCAACTGCCGCCTTGCTGCTTTGCTTAAACGTATAGATGAAATGGAAACGCAGCAGGCAGCTTTAGAAGCAAAAAAAGCTGCTGCGGAAAAAGATTTTGCCGAGCAGGCAGCAAAGCTGAGCAGCAAGCAGGCTGAAGCTGCTGCTTTGCAGCATGAGCTAGATAAATTAGCTGAAAATTACAGCCAGCTGCAGGAGGAAATCAAAACTTTAGAAACTTCTCTGGAAAAGCTGCGTGGACAGCAAAGCGTTTTAGATGAACGTGTAAGCCAGAACGATAAAGCAAGCGCACGCCTTGGAGAACGTAACGCAAAGCTGGAGCAGCAAGCACGCGAGCAGGAAGCTAAAATGCAGGAACTGGCGCAAGAGTTTGATGCTATTGAGAAAAAGCGTACCGCCGCTGCGTCACAAGTGGAACGCCTGGAGTGGGAGCGCAGCGAACAACAGAAATTGCTCGATGCTGCCAAACAGCGCAGTGTTGATGCGCAAAGTAAGTTCTTTAGCGGGATGCAGGAACTTTTAAAAATGCGTAATGAACTGCATACTTTAGAGCAGGAACAGCAGCAGCGGATGCGCAGGCGTGAAGCACTCAAAAAATCTATTGATGAAGCAGAAGCGGCTGCCAGCCAGTTGGCTAAACAATATACCAGCCTGCTGGAGCAGCAATCGCAGCAGCAACACGATGAAGAACTGTTGCTACAAAAAATGCGTGAGCTGACTACTGCTAATGCCGATGTTAAAGCGAAGCTGGAACAGATTATGCGCGAGCAGCGCGAATGCCAACGCCAGCTTACAGCAGCAGAAACACGCGAACAGAGCTTAAAACGTCTGCAGCGCTCTTACGAAGGCTTTGGCTACGGTATCAAGGCTGTCTTGAAAGCTGATGATCCTTGGCGTGCAGGCGTAGTGGGCGTAGCAGCAGAGCTGATTAAGGTAGAAGACAAATACGTTACAGCGATTGAAACAGCACTTGGTGAGGGCGCACAAAATATCGTCACACGCGATGCGCAAACAGCCAAGGCGGCAATTGCCTTTTTAAAGCGCACTGGCGGCGGTCGTGCTACCTTCCTGCCGTTGGATACCGTGCAAAGACGCACGCCGACCTTGGAGGAAGAACGTCTTACTAATCTGCCTGGTGTTTTAGGCTTTGCGGTAGATTTAATCAGCTACAACAAGCAGGCAGAAAACGCCATCCGCTTTTTGCTTGGACGCGTCCTAATTGCAGAAAATATTGATGCTGCGCTTACAGCGGCAAAAGCTGCCCGTTACCGCTTGCGCGTGGTAACGCTGGAAGGCGATGTAGTAAACGCCGGAGGCAGTATGAGTGGCGGTAGCAAGCGTCATAAAGAAGGCTATTTAGCGCGTAACGTGGAAATTGCGCAAGCTGAGGCAAAAGTAAAAACGCTGCATCAGCAAATGCTTTCCTGGCAGGAAGAGCTGGAAGGCGAAGAAGCTAAAGCGCAAAAACAAAATGCTGCATTAGACCAGGTTCGTACTGCTTTGCAGCAGGTAAAATTAAAAAGCAGTGAAGTAAAAATGCGTCTGGAGCAGGTACAGCAGGATAAAGTAAAAGAAGATGAACGCCTTTCCTTGCTTTTAGATGATAGGCAGGAAGTAACAACTGCGTACATAGCAAATCGCGATAAAGTAAAAGAACTGCGCACAGCTGTAGCCGAGCGTGAAGGCGCAGATAGTGAAGCTAAGCAGCTGCTGGAAAATTTACAAAAAGATATTGCGAAATATGGCAGTACGGTAACAGCTTTAGATAACCAGCTGCAGGATGCCAAAATTTCTTTAGAAACGTCTAATACCAAAGCAGGCTATATCAGCGAAAATATAAAATCTCTTGATAATGATACGCTGCGCTTGCGTAACGAAATTGCCGAAAACATTAAAGAGCAAGAACGGCTTACTCAAGCAGCTAAAGATTGCCTTGCCGAAAAAGAGCAGCTTGCTGCTAAGAGTGAAGAGCTTAAAGAAAAATTGCAGCACACACTTGGCGGTAAGGATAACTTTATTGCCCAGCGTGGTGGTCTTTTAGAGCAGCAGGAGCAGTTAGAGCGGGAGCAGGGCAGCCTGCAAAAGCAGGTAACAGTGAGAGAAAGCGCACTGCGCCAGACAGAGCTTGATTTAGCACGGCACACTACCAGCTGCGAACATATTAGCGAACAGTTGGCGGATGATTATCAGCTTGATGAGGCTGGTCTGCGTGCTTTGGACTTGAGCAGCTGGCAAGAAATGGATTTAAAAACTTTGCAGCAGCAGGAACGCCAGCTGGCACTCAAAATTACGGCACTTGGCCCTATCAACGCCGCAGCAATTGAAGAATATCAGGCCATTAAAGAACGCAGCGAGTTCTTGCGTAAACAATATGAAGATTTGTGCTTAGCAAAGGAAAATCTGGAATCTGTTATCGCAGAAATTAATTCCGGTATGACAAAACGCTTTAAAGAAGCTTTTGCTAAGATTAATGAATATTTTTCCAAAACCTATGTCAAATTATTTGGCGGTGGCACGGCGTTGCTGCGCTTAACCGAGCCTGATAATATTTTAGATTCCGGCATTGATATAGATGTGCAGCCACCTGGAAAGAAGCTGCAGAGCCTTTTCCTTTTAAGTGGTGGTGAACGCGCTTTAACAGTTATTGCGTTGCTGTTTGCACTACTAAGCTATCAGCCCTCACCTTTCTGTATATTGGACGAAATAGATGCGCCTTTGGATGATGCCAACATCCAGCGTTTTGCTAGATTTTTAAAAGATTATGCTGCCAATACGCAGTTTATCGTTATTACTCATAGAAAAGGCACTATGGAAAGCGCAGATA
>CAVKDE010000168.1:0-1290 GCA_963654835.1 Duodenibacillus sp.
ACAGATACGCTGATTAATACGCTCAAGGAAACGAATCTTTCTGTGAACGTGCGCGAGATGGATATGATGATGTGCTGCGGCGAAATTATTTCTTCCTGCGTAATGGCAGCGACGCTGCAAAAATATGGCATTAACGCTATGGCTTTAACCGGTGGTCAGGCAGGTATTATTACTGATTCCCAGTTTGGGGCAGCGCGCATTAAAAATATCAATATTTCTAATTTGCTGCGTCTTTTGGAATCCGGTATTATTCCTGTTGTGTGCGGTTTCCAGGGCATGACAGAGAATAACTATAAATTTACGACGCTCGGCCGTGGTGGCAGTGATACATCTGCTGCTGCTTTAGGTGCTGCGCTTAAAGCGGATTTTGTAGAAATTTATACGGATGTAGAAGGTATTATGACTGCTGATCCGCGTATTGTCAAAGAAGCTAATATCTTAGACCAGATTTCTTATGCAGAAGTTTGCCAGATGGCGCACAATGGTGCGAAAGTTATTCACCCGCGTGCTGTAGAAATTGCGATGGGCAGCAATATTCCGATGTATGTTAAATCCACCTTTAGTGATGCACCGGGTACGCTCATTACTAATGAGCGAGGAACAAGCGGTAACGGTGGCGAGATTGCGATTAACGAGAATTGCGCCAGCGGTGTTGCCAACTTAAATGATTTGGCACAGTTCCGCATTGAGCTGAACCCTAAGGATATGACTGCAGGGCGTAACTTGTTTGAAGACCTGGCGGATGCAGGCATCAGCGTTGGCTGCCTGAACCTTTCGGAGAAGGAAGCAATGTTTGCAGTGTTCTCCCCCGATGTAGCGCATACCTGCAAAGTTTTGGAAGAAACAGGCTTTAAATATGAGCTGAACGAAGGCTGCGGTAAAGTTTCTGTTGTGGGCAGCGGTATGCGTGGTGTGCCTGGCATTATGGCAACCTTTGTAGCTGCGCTCGCCAGCCACAATATCGCTATTTTGCAAACGGTAGATAGCGATACGACGATTTCCGCAATTGTTAAGGAAGAACACTTGGTGGAAGCTGTTAAGGCTTTACATGAAGCATTTAAACTATGAGTGAGCCAAACGAATAAAGCATCATCTGCTTCGTAATGGCTCCTAGGAGTATTGGATATACACCGTCGTCGCCATTACTCGCATCTAATACTTTCTCGTTTGTCTTTGGTTAATTGATATATTTATTTTCGAGGTGTAATAAAAAATGGCAAAACCCTATTTTGGTAGATTATTAACAGCAATGGTAACTCCGTTTAACGCTGATGGCAGCGTGAACTATGC
>CAVKDE010000168.1:1300-4202 GCA_963654835.1 Duodenibacillus sp.
GGCAGCGATGGTCTGGTAGTAGAAGGTTCTACCGGCGAAGCTGCAACGATGAATATGGAAGAAAAAATTAAATTCATGGAAACCATCGTGAAACGTGTTAACGGCAAAGCTAAAATTGTTGCCGGCGCAGGCACTAACTGCACTGCCAGCACGATTGATTTGGTGAAAAAGATGGAAGCTTGCGGCGTAGATGGCGTACTTGTTGTTGGCCCGTATTACAATAAACCGACTCAGGAAGGTTATTACCAGCACTTTGCCGCAGTTGCTAAAGCTACCAAGCTGCCGATTATTGTGTACAACGTTCCTGGTCGCACGGGTGGCAACATTGCGCCGGAAACTGTTGCTCGTCTGGCAAAAGATTTCAGCAACATTGTTGCTATTAAAGAAGCTGCGGGCAATGTAGCACAAACTGCTGAACTGTACCGCGTTCTTCCGGAGGATTTCTCTATTTATAGCGGTGATGACGGCCTTATTCTTCCGTTCATGTCTGTTGGTGCTTGTGGCCTGATTTCCGTTCTGGCAAATGTCAACGGTAAAATTTTGCAAGAGCTGATGACAGCTTACAGCGAAGGCCGCGTAAAAGATGCTGCTGATATCAATAAGAGAATGGTTCCGCAGGCTAAAGCAATGTT
Source organism: Duodenibacillus sp. (assembly GCA_963654835.1). GTDB lineage: Bacteria > Bacillota > Negativicutes > Acidaminococcales > Acidaminococcaceae > Phascolarctobacterium_A. The sequence goes on from CAVKDE010000168.1 coordinate 1,933, forward strand.
TATTGAAAGCAACCCGATTCCTATCAAAGCTGCTGTTAGCAAGGTTACAGGTATTAACGCTGGTGCGCCGCGCCTGCCGCTGACACCGATTAGTGCAGCTGCCGAGGAAAAACTGGATGCAGCATTAAAGGCTGCCGGCCTTGTAAAATGAGCAAGCTGGTAGTAATTATCCAATGCGCTACTGTGCAGCAGCGTTGCAGCGGTTATAACTGTACGCATGCTTTTTACAGCCGTGAAGGTAAATTTACCGGTTATGAAGATGATACGCATTATATGAGTTTTACCTGTGGCGGCTGCTGTGGCGGTGCGCTGACGGTGAAGCTGGAAAATTTCTGCAAGCGTCTGCGTCATTTTAAGGAAGCAGGGCAGGAGGTTATCATTCACTTATCTACCTGTATAGTATCGGATAACTCGCATAAACCGCCTTGCCCGCACATTGATTATATGTTGAAGCTGCTGGCGAAAAAAGGCTTTACCAATATCGTCAAAGGCACATATATTTCTAAAGGTGCAAGCAAACGCCGTGAGCAAGGTATTTATCAACAATTTTAAAAAGAATTGGGAGCTGCCTTTTGGCAGCTCTATTTTGTTTACTTAATGTGCAGCATCTGCTAAAATTATTTTAATGGCAGGAGGCGTTATAATGGTTATAAAAATTCTTTGCTGGCTGGTGCTGGCATTAGCCGGGACTTTTTTGGGACGCTATGTTATGCAGTTTTTCTTGCAGCGTAATGCAAAACTTTTGCTTGCATATAAATTGGAGCCCGGGCGCGTGTGCCACCCGCTGACTTTGTTTTTGGGCACAGCGGTGATGTTGTTTTTGGGGGTGCTTATCCCGCAGACGCTGGTAGCGAAGGTGTTATGCTGCGTGCTGTTATACTGGCTATGGCTTTTGTGGCTGATTGATTGGCGTTACCAGTTTATTTTTGATGATATGGTGCTGCCACTTGCGGCATTGTGTGCAGTGCTCATGCTTTATACGGGCGCGCCGGTGTGGAAAAATTTGGCGGCGGCGGCGGGGACGTTCGTTGTGCTTGCGGCCTTTGCTATTTTAGGGCGTGGCGCACTTGGCGGCGGCGATGTAAAGATGATGGCAGCTTTGGCATTGGCACTTGGCGTGGAAGGTGTTATCATTGCGCTTTTTTTAGGCTTCATTTTTGGTGGTGTAGCGGCAGTGGTGCTTTTGCTGGTACGCAAGGCGGGGAGAAATGATTTTTTCGCATTTGGCCCGTTTTTAATTATTGGTACGATAATTGCCTGGATGACGTTGGCGTTGAACTGGTAATTAACTTGTTCTAATCAGCGAGTAACATATACGGAATATAATTTTTTCAAAATTATTTATGACTTAATCTAGCATTTTTGCGTGAAGTAGTGTATACTATAACTATATTAGTAACTAAGAATAGAAAGGGTGTGAAGATCATATCTCTGAGCAACAGGCAAAAGCAGATTGCGGAAATTGTCCGCCTTGATGGACCGATTACCGGCGAGCATATTGCTGAAAGATTGAATGTTACGCGTGCTGCCTTACGTAGTGATCTGGCAATCCTTGTTATGGGCGGCATTCTTGATGCAAGACCCAAGGTTGGTTATTTTTACACCGGCAAAAATACTTTGGGAATGTTGATGGAAGAAATTTCCGCTATTACTGTACAGGATTTGCAATCCGTACCCGTAGCGATTACGCATGATAAAAGCGCGTATGAAGCGGTTGTGACTATGTTCCTGGAGGATGTAGGTACGGTATTTGTTTTAGATGAAGCTGGTATGCTTACCGGTGTTGTTTCGCGTAAGGATTTGCTGAAGGCAGCCATTAATAACAGTGATTTGCGCGATATTCCCGTGGTGATGGTTATGACACCGATTTCCAAAATTATTGTGGCTACTCCGGATGAATCTGCTGCTAGCGCAGCACGCAGATTGATTGATAATGAAATTGACTGCCTGCCGGTCGTAAAAGTTATTGATGAGAGCAAGCGCAGCTATAAAGTTGTCGGACGCATCACTAAGACTAATTTTACCCGTCTGTTAGTAGATTTGGCAGAGGGTAAGGGAGGTAATTATCATACTAACGAAGGTTAATCCGATTATTTACGCTGTATCCGATTCTATCGGTGAAACTGCAGAATCTGTAGTTAAGGCTACCACGAGCCAATTTGTTGAAGAAAAATTTGACGTTATCCGTGTGCCTTATGTTAAAGATAAGGAGCAGATTGATAAGGTAGTAGAAGAAGCTTCTGCGAACAATGCTGTTATCTGCTACACTA
>CAVKDE010000169.1:0-4189 GCA_963654835.1 Duodenibacillus sp.
AATATAAAAATATTACGCTCAATTACCACGATGCTAAAGTGGGCAATATTGAAGCAGTTTTCGCCCGCGGTGACAGACGTGTGGGCAAAGCCTTGCTCTTAGCATGGCAAAAGGGTGCGCGTTTTGATGGCTGGAGCGATTGTTTTTCCTACGAGCGTTGGCTGGAAGCTATTAGTGAAGCTGGTCTGGATAAAGATTTTTATGCTTCCCGTGAGCGCGGTGAAAACGAAGTATTCCCGTGGGAGCATATTTCCCCGGGCGTAAACCGCCGCTTTTTGTGGAACGAATGGCAAAAGGCTTATGCACAGCAGCTTACGCATGACTGCCGTCGCACAAGCTGCACAGGCTGCGGCGTCTGCCAGAAGCTGGGTGTAAACATTATTGATTATAAAGAAGCTTATGCAAACAAAGGGGAGGTAGAAGCGTAATGAAGCTGCGTATGCAAATTACTAAGGATAAGGATATCCGTTTTATCTCTCACTTGGAATATGTGCGCACTATTGGCCGTGCTATCCGCCGCGCCAAACTGCCTGCCGCTTATTCTGAAGGCTTTAACCCGCATTTAAAATTCAGCCTTGCTTCTGCCTTAGGCGTAGGCGTTGTAAGCTATACGGAATTTGTAGAAATTGAGCTGGCAGAGCCTATGGAAGTGGAAAAGGCGGCGCGCGCACTTGATGCTGCCCTTCCGCGTGGTATCCGTGTGCTGGCGGCAGATGCTGTGGATACGCACCACGCTGCGCTTATGAGCCAGGCTGCTGGTGCAGATTACCGCGTAACGCTGCCTTTTGTTGAAGATATCAGCGAAGCAGTGAGCGCGTTTAACGCTGCGGGTGAGCTGCATTATAAAAAAGCTGCGCCCAAGAAAAAAGATAAGGTGAAAGATATTGATGTAAAATTTTACATTCCGCATATTGAAGCTGTGCGTGAGGGCGAAAATACTATCTTTACTTTTACCTGTAAAATTACGCCGACAGGCAGCATGAAGGCTGTGGATTTGCTCAACGTGCTCAATGAGCAGTACAACCTACACCTGCCTGTAGAAATGGCGGATATTGAACGCTTAAAGCTGTATCGTGCGAACAAAAATGGCAAGCTGATTCCTATGCTCAATGGGGATGCAGTGAAGCTGGCGTAAATAAAAAAAGAAAGTCGCAGTTAAAGCTTACTACTTTTTTTGAGTTGTTTTTTGTTGCAATTCTTGGTGTGATGTAGTAGAATATTAGTGAAAAGATGATGCTAAGTTCAGACAAGATCTTTGCACAGCAAAAACCCCGAGGCGCGCACCTCGGGGTTTTTCGCTATTTAATTAGGCTGACTGTGGTTAGTGTTTGCCATCCAGCCATCTGCAAATATAGTGGGCTGCTATGCTTGCTACGATGGAAACTATGAAAGATGATACTATTTCAGACAATTCTTTTCCCTCCTTCCTGCCGGAAAGAGTCACAGCAAATATATTTTACCATGAATTTTCATATAAGTAAACAAAAATTCATTTTAAGCAAATTTGCCGTAGAAAATTGTGAAATAATTTTTAAAAGCTTGTTAATATATTCTACTTGTGCTATGATGACTATATAAAAAAGGTACCGCCGATAGACGGTTATTCCTTTACATTGTGTTAAAAATAACCGCTAGTATTGGAGACACTGGACGGTTATTTTTTTCGGTATTGTACTTTATACTTTTGGAGGAAATATCATGAAAAAGGTAGCAATTTTACGTTGTCTTAAAACTTCTGCATCCTGCGCCGGAGCAGGTTGCCTGCGCGCACTCAACGAGCGCGATAAGGCATTTGCCCAATATGGCGAAGAAGAAGTGCGCCTGATGGCGATGTGGACCTGTAATGGCTGCGGTGCTTCAATACTGGAAAACCAGGAAGGTATCCGCAAAAAAATTGAACGCATGAAAGCTTTAGAACTTGATGCCCTGCATATCAGCCATTGCACGCACAAAAAGGATGCAGAGGGTGTAAAACATCTTTGCCCCAAGATTAAAGAAATTATTGATGAGCTGGCTGCTGCAGGTATTACTATTGTAGATGGAACGCACTAAAGCGTTTTATGTAATATCCTTTACAAAAAGCATGAGGTTTTCTTGCGTGACGAGAAATGTTACAATTTTTGTTGACATTTACCTGAGAGTGTTGTATCATCTTGCACATAGCTTAATATTGAGCGATGAAAAGAAGAGTAAATGTGCGATGCTGGCGCAGAGAGCCTCCACTATGGTGAAAGGAGGAGCAGCGGGTGACATTGAAGATGGTCTTGGAGCTGACTGGCTGAGATGCTTGCATTTAGGTCGTCCGGGTGCGCCCGTTATCGTGCTAGAGTATTAAAGGGTAGCTAATCCCTGCGTACTTGATGAGGTTCATATGGCGACATATGGATGAATTAGGGTGGTATCACGAAGTAACGCTTTCGTCCCTGTAATTTTTTACAGGAACGGAAGCTTTTTTATTGCTTTCCCCTGTAAACAGCTTGAGAACATGAAATTTTAGAAAATCAGGAGGAAGAACAATGCCTATTAAAATTAACGATCATTTATCTGCTATCTGTCAATTACAAGAGGAAGGTATTTTTACGATGACGGAGCAGCGTGCAACAACGCAGCGTATCCGTCCGCTGAAGGTGTGTGTCTTAAATCTTATGCCGCTGAAAAAACCGACGGAGATACAGCTCTTGCGCCTTTTGGGAAATTCACCGTTACAGATTGAGGTTGATTTTTGCCGCACAGTGAGCCGTGAAACGACGCATACAGATAATTCTTATCTGGATAGGGCTTATTTGGAGTTTGATGATATTAAAGACCGCTATTACGATGCTTTCTTAATGACAGGTGCGCCGGTGGAAACGATTCCTTTTGAAGAAGTAGATTACTGGAAGGAGATTGAAGCTTATCTGGATTGGGCTGAATATCACTGTTATTCTACCATGACTTTATGTTGGGGTGCGCAGGCTGCTTTATATCACTATTATGGCGTTAATAAAACGATTCTGCCTGCTAAGATGTTTGGCATTTTCCCTTATGGCCTGACGGTAAAAAATCATCCGCTGCTGCGTGGTTTTGATGATAGATATTTTATCCCGCAATCTCGTCACACTGCTGTGGATGATGAAGCGATTGATGCGTGCAAAGCATTACAGGTGTTATCACGTTCGGTAGAAAACGGTATTAACATCTGCGCAACAAAAGATTTGCGCCGCATTTTCGTGCTGGGGCATTTTGAATATGATCGTTATACGTTAGCAGATGAATATTTCCGTGATAAGAAAAAGAATCTGCCTATTGATTTGCCTAAATTCTATTTCCCGGATGGCGATACAACGCAGGAGCCTGTTTTCAAATGGCGCAGCTACGCCCATCTTTTTTACATGAACTGGCTTAATATTGTTTATCAGGATACGCCGTATGATTTGAGCGAGCTGGCACCTGCAAGCGGCAGCAAGCTGGATAAAGCTTTGGGTGAATATAATAAAATTTTGTTACAGTTACAGCGCATGGGTGCTGATATTCCGGAAAAATAATTTTAGTTTTAGAAAAAGGAGATATGTAAGATGAGTGATTTAAAGATTAATACGAAATGTTTATTAGGTGGTTATAAGCCCGGTAATGGTGAACCGAGACAGATTCCTATCATCCAATCCACAACTTTTAAATATGATACCAGCGAAGCTATGGGCAAGCTGTTTGATTTAGAAGCTACAGGTTATTTTTATTCCCGTCTGCAAAATCCTACCTGTGATTATGTAGCAGCGAAGATTGCAGAACTGGAAGGTGGCGTAAGTGCTATGCTAACTTCTTCCGGACAGGCAGCTAATTTCTTTGCTTTGTTTAATCTTTGTGAAGCAGGTGATCACATTGTTGCTTCTTCTTCTATCTATGGTGGCACGTATAACCTGATTGATGTGACGATGAAAAAAATGGGCGTTACGGCAACCTTTGTTTCTCCTGATGCTACAGATGAGGAGCTGGATGCTGCTTTTCAGGAAAATACGAAAGCCATGTTTGGCGAAATTATCGCTAATCCGGCGCTGACAGTGCTGGATATTGAAAAATTTGCGAATGCTGCGCATCGCCATGGTGTGCCTCTTGTTGTTGATAACACCTTCCCTACACCGATTAACTGCCGTCCTATTGAATGGGGAGCAGATATTGTAACTCATTCCACAACAAAATATATGGATGGACA
>CAVKDE010000170.1:0-4172 GCA_963654835.1 Duodenibacillus sp.
ATATTATTAGCTGGTACTAAAAAGCAGGTGAGAAAATGACATCTTCAAAAAAATTAATACGTCACAAGAGCTTAAAAAAGCTGCTGCGGGATAATCCCTTCAGCACGGATGAACAGCTGGCACAAATGCTGGGCGTGAGCGTGCAGACTATCCGGCTGGATCGTGTTGCCCTGGGTATACCGGAGCTGCGTGCCAGAACTCGAACTATGGCAGAGGAAGCGCAGACCAAGGTACGCGCGATTGATAAGAAAGACATCGTAGGCGAGCTTTTGGATCTGGAGCTGAACAAGGTAGGCATTTCTACGCTGCGCATAACGCCGGACATGGTGCTGGAGCGTACAGGTATAGCGCGTGGTTATTATCTGTTCGCAATGGCCAATACGCTGGCTCTGGCTGTGGTGGATGCTGAATTTGCCTTAACTGCTGTAGGCAATGTAAAATATAAGGTGCCTGTGAACGCCGGAGCTAGTTTGGTAGCGAAGGCTGTGGTTACTCACCGCCGCATGAACAGGAATTATATTTTTGTTTCTGTAAAAAATAATAATGAAGAGGTTTTCAGAGCCAAGTTTATTATTGTGGCTTTAGACGAAAGAACGAAGCACGAAAGGGAGCAGGAAGCATGAAAATCGCCGTAGATGTAATGGGTACCGATTACGGTCCTAAAGAACTGGTTTTAGGTGCAGTTAATGCTGTGAAGGCTTATGGCTGTGAAACTGTTTTGGTTGGCGATGAAAAAATTATCCGCGATTTGCTGGTGCAATATGGTGCTGACAAGGAGCCGAAGATTACGATTCATCATGCCAGCGAGGTAATTGCGATGAACGAGCATCCTGCGATTGCTGTAAAATCTAAAAAGGATGCTTCGATTGTAGTTGCGGCAAAACTGCTAAGAAATAAAGAATGTGATGCCCTGGTATCTTCGGGCAGCACTGGTGCTGCTGTTGCCTCAGCACTTTTTTGCGTAGGCCGCATCAAAGGTGTAGAAAGACCTGCTATTGCCACGCCGATACCGAGCCTGAAAGGCACGACGGTTGTGCTCGACAGTGGTGCGAAGGTAGATGCCAAACCTGAGCATATGGTGCAGAGTGCTATCATGGGTACGGTGTACGCAGAAAAAATTCTTAAAATTTCTCAGCCGAAGGTAGGACTTTTGAACATCGGTGAAGAAGAAACTAAGGGTAACGAACAAGCACTGGCAACTTATCCGCTTTTAAAGGATACACAGACGATTAACTTTATCGGCAACGTCGAAGGACGCGATATCAACAAAGGCAATGTAGACGTAGTTGTCTGCGATGGTTTTGTGGGCAACGTAGTTTTAAAGTTTGGCGAAGGCTTAGCAAAAGCGATTATGACGCTGATGAAGGATGCCATTATGAATGGCGGTATCCTGGCAAAGTTAGGCGGACTTTTAATCAAGCCTGCGTTAAAAGGCTTAAAGAAGCGTCTTGACCCTGCGGAATATGGTGGAGCGTTGCTGTTAGGTATCCGTGCTCCCTTTATTATCTGTCACGGCAGTTCCAAAGCGAAAGCGATTACGAATGCTATTCATGTTGCCATGGATTTTGCCGAGCAGGATGTAGTCAGCATCATCAAAAATAAAATTGCTGAATCTCAAGTAAAGAAATGAGGAAATAGATCAATGACAAGAGCTGTTGGTATTTTAGGCGTGGGACATTATGTTCCTGAAAAAATTATCACTAATGCAGACATGGAAAAGATTGTAGAAACCAGCGACGAATGGATTACAGAGCGCACTGGTATTAAACAACGCCATATTGCTGCACCGGAAGAAGCAACCTCTGATCTGGCGTACAACGCTGCTGTTGAAGCTTTGAAGGACGCTGGCGTAGCTCCGGAAGAACTGGATTTAGTAATTGTAGGCACTGCTTCCTCTGATTACATTTTCCCTTCTACCGCTTGTCTGGTACAAGCGCGTCTGGGTGCGAAAAACGCAGCTGCCTTTGACCTTGCTGCAGGCTGCAGCGGTTTTGTTTACAGCCTTGCTGTAGCAAGCCAGATGGTTAAGAGCGGTCTTTATAACAAAATCCTGATTATCGGCGCAGAAACTTTGAGCCGTATTATGAATTGGACTGACCGTAACACCTGCGTGCTCTTTGGCGATGGTGCCGGTGCTGCAGTTGTGGGCGAAGTTGAAGAAGGCTATGGCGTGCTGGGCATTGATATGGGTGCTGACGGCAACGGCGGTAAGCATCTTTTGCAGCCTGCCGGTGGCAGCCGCAACCCTGCCAGCGAAGAAACTGTGGCTAATAAAGAACACACTATTCACATGAATGGTCAGGAAGTTTTCAAATTTGCTATCCAGATTATGGGCAAAACTGCTAAACGTGCGCTGGCTAAAGCTAATATGAAGCCGGAAGAGCTGGATATGCTGTTTCCGCATCAGGCGAACTACCGCATTATTACTTCCGCTGCTAAGCGTTTGAAAATGCCTATGGATAAAGTTTGGGTGAACGTAGATAAATACGCTAACACCTCTGCTGCTTCTATTCCTATCGCTTTGTGTGAAGCGCAAAAAGCTGGTGCACTGAAAAAAGGCGATAATATCATCCTCGATGGTTTTGGCGCAGGATTGACTTGGGCAGCCATCGTATTGAAGTGGAGTAAGTGAGAAACCCTTTCTCATTTGTCTATGTTTTGATTGATATATATCGAAAGTGAGGTTAAAATAATGAGTAAGATTGCATTCGTATTCCCTGGCCAAGGTTCTCAAACTGTTGGTATGTGCAAAGCATTCTATGATGAATATCCTGTTGTAAAACAAATTTTTGAAGAAGCAGATGACGCTCTTGGCTTTTCCATCAGCAAAATGTGCTTTGAAGGTCCTGCTGAAGATTTAAAGCTGACTGCTAACACTCAGCCTGCTATCCTGACTGCCAGCACTGCCTGCGCAGCAGTTTTAAAAGAACACGGCGTTAGCTGCGGCATCGCTGCAGGCCACAGCCTGGGCGAGTATAGCGCACTGGTAAATGTTGGTGCTTTAAAATTTGCCGATGCAGTTCGCATTGTTAATAAACGTGGCCAATTTATGCAGGAGGCTGTTCCTGTAGGTGAAGGCAGCATGGCTGCTATCCTTGGTCTTGATAGTGATAAAATCGTAGAAATCTGCCGCAGTGTAGAAGCTGAAAGCGGTGAAGCTGTACAAGCTGTAAACTTCAACTGCCCCGGTCAGGTTGTTATTGCCGGTGCAGTGAACGCTGTAAACAAGGCTATTGAAGCTCTGAAAGCTGCTGGTGCAAAACGTGCCGTATTGCTGCCTGTAAGCGCTCCTTTCCATAGCACTCTGATGCAGCCTGCTGCTGACCGTCTGGCTGAAGTTCTCGCTCCTATCGAAATTAAAGATATCACCGTTCCTGTTGTTGCTAACGTAACCGCTAAGGAAGTTACCAGCGGCGAAGAAATTAAAAAGCTGCTCGTAAAACAAGCTGCTATGCCTGTACTGTGGGAAACAAGCGTGCGCAACATGGTTGCCGGTGGCGTAGATACTTTTGTAGAAGTTGGCCCGGGCAAAGTGCTCACAGGCTTTACGAAGAAGATTGCTAAAGGTATGCCTGCTCTGAATGTTGAGGACGCTGCAAGCTTAGAAAAAACTTTGGCTGCTTTGGAAAAATAAGGAGAAAAACTATGAAACTTGAAGGTAAAAAAGCTCTCGTAACCGGCGCATCCCGTGGCATTGGCCGTGCTATCGCTTTGGCACTCGCTGCTGAAGGTGCTGACGTTGTTGTAAACTACGCTGGCAGCGAAGCTGCTGCTAAAGAAGTAGCTGCTGAAATTGAAGCTATGGGCCGGAAGGCTTTTGTAGTGCAGGCTGACATTTCTTCCAACGAAGCTGCTACCAACATGGTAGATACTGTTGTTAAAGAATTTGGCCGCATTGATATCCTCGTGAATAACGCAGGTATTACTCGCGATGGCCTTTTGATGCGCATGAAAGAGGAAGATTGGGACGCAGTGCTCACTACTAACCTCAAAGGCGTATTTAACTGCACCAAAGCTGCTGTAAAATACATGATGAAACAAAAAGCTGGCAAAATTGTCAGCATTAGCTCTGTTGTTGGCCTCATGGGCAACGCAGGCCAGGCTAACTATGCTGCTGCTAAAGCAGGCGTAATTGGCTTTACCAAAGCTGTAGCCAAGGAAGTTGCTGCACG
>CAVKDE010000171.1:0-4163 GCA_963654835.1 Duodenibacillus sp.
GGATATTGCTGTAGCGACCGACTTCAATGCGGTTAACATCGCCGCGGATGGTTACGCCAGGCCATACGCTGGCATATTCTTTCAGTTCAACTTTGCCGATGAGGGTGGCAGTATTAAAAGCATACGCTTTTTCATCAATTTTCGGAGCTTGCGCTTCAAATTTAAAAATCATGATATCACCACTTTCTTAAAGATAGCTGCTGGGACTGGCAGCTCTTATATTCAACAATTTATTCCTGTTACTATAATTATTATATGAATACTGGTGAATGTCAAGGCTTTCACAGTTATTTTGCAGAAGTGGCGCAGGTGAAAAGATACTTCTTGGAACATTACGGATTCAATGATATAATTAGAGAAGTTTTAAAGACAAGAGGTTTACATGAAGAAAAAATATTTCTATTTAGCCTTGCGCATTACCTTTTATCTGCTGGCGTTAGGCGGGCTATTATTTGGTTTGTATGAATCTCCTTACAATCCGCATCCGCATAGCGCGGAAGATATCCGCCGCTGGGTGGTGAGCTTTGGCATATGGGCACCGCTTATTTATGTGGTGGTGTATACAGTGCGTCCGCTGCTTTTGTTTCCTACGCTGCTTTTAAATTTGAGTGCAGGCGTGCTCTTCGGCCCGTGGTGGGGTGTGCTGTTTTTACTTTTGGGTGGCTTTGGCTGCGCTAGCTTTTGTTATCTTTTAGGGCGTTTCGGCGGCGGCAGCTGGCTTTTGCGTAATTTTGGCGGCAGCTTGGGTGAACGGCTGACGCAATATCTTGTAGGGCAGGCAAGCTTTAAGAAGATGCTTATTTTGCGCACAGTACCAATTTTTCCCTATGATCCTGTAAGTATTATCGCAGGTAGTGTGCATCTGCCATTTAAGGTTTACACTGCGGCAACTGTTTTAGGGATGTTGCCGGGGGCGATTGCTTATAATTTTTTAGCAGACGCGTTTGGTACGCCGCGCTTTTATGCAGCAATTTTTGTAACGCTGGTTGCGTTTGGGCTCCCGCTTTTATGGTGGAAGAAAAATTCAGCAGCGCAGGCTTTTGCAAGTTTGAAAATTTTTGGTAAAGGTAGTGAAAGAGATGGCAAAAAATACCGAGATTGAGTTGAAATTGCTCTTGAGTAAAGAAGGTTTGGAAAAGATGCTAAGCCTTGATTTTATGGTGCAGGCAATACGTCCGCACAGCAAAAAAGTACGCCGCTTAATCAGCACTTATTATGATACGGAGGATTTGGCATTAAAGGCGCAGGGGATTGCCTTCCGCGTGCGCGATAAGGGGGACGGTACTTTTGAAGAAACGGTTAAGACGGGTAAGAAAGCAAGCGGTGCGTTGAGTGAGCGCCTGGAACTGAATTTGCCGTTGGCAGATAATGTGCCTGTGCTGCAAGGATTTAAAGCACTTGGCTTAGGTGTAGAGCTGAGTGCTTTAGCACCGGATGGTGTGCGTGCGCTCTTTACCGTAGACGTTGAACGCATTACTTATATCCTTGATTACGCAGGCGCAAGCATTGAGCTGGCTATTGATAAAGGTGCTGTTTGCTGCGGCGAAAAACGTGACAGCATTGATGAAGTGGAATTTGAACTTTTAACAGGTGATGTAAGTTCCCTGCTTGCGCTTAAAGAACGCATTGCTGCGCAGGTAATGCTACGTGCGGAAGCACGCAGCAAATTTGCTCGCGGTCTGGCATTGATGGGAAAAGCATAAATTGTAAAAATTTTTACGGAAACCTGTTGACAAAAACACAATAATCCTGTATAATTCTTTTTGTCGCAAACGGATGGGTTCCCGAGTGGTTAAAGGGAGCAGACTGTAAATCTGCCGCGTTTCGCTTCGTTGGTTCGAATCCAACCCCATCCACCAACTATCATCGCGGGATGGAGCAGTTGGTAGCTCGTCGGGCTCATAACCCGAAGGTCGGTGGTTCAAGTCCGCCTCCCGCAACCAATTTAATATTGCTGATGTAGCTCAGTCGGCAGAGCGTATCCTTGGTAAGGATAAGGTCACCAGTTCAATCCTGGTCATCAGCTCCAATTTGGCGGCGTAGCTCAGTTGGCTAGAGCATGCGGTTCATACCCGCAGTGTCCGCGGTTCAAATCCGTGCGCCGCCACCAATTGAAATGTTAGACTTCCTGATAAAGGAAGTCTTTTTTGTTAAATTTTTATGATGCTGTTTGCAAGCTATGTTATAATATTACATATAAATAAAAATGTAGGGGGCGTATGTAGATGGGCAGATTCGTAAATCCTGATAATGGTGCTTTTCAGACTGCTATAAATTCGGAAATTTATGTAGACAAAACAGAAATGATAAAATTTACCAATAGAGTTTTAAGTACACAGCAGGCTTTTATATGCAATAGTCGGCCACGCCGTTTTGGCAAGTCTATTACAGCCAATATGCTGTGCTCCTATTATAGCAAAGGCTGTAATTCTACTAAGCTTTTTGCAGGTTTAAAGATTGAGAAAGATGTTAATTTTAACAAGTATTTAAATAAATTTGATGTAATTCATTTCGATGTGCAGTGGTGCTCAGGTCAGGCTGGTACTCCGGAAAAAACAGTAGGCTTTATTTCTAAAACTGTTTTGCAGGAATTAAGAGAAATTTATGGTTCCTTAATACCTGAAGAAGTAGATAGAGTTGCTGGTGCGTTAAGTTATATTAATGCGGCTACGGGCAACAGGTTTATTGTTATTATAGATGAGTGGGATGTTCTAATCAGGGACGAAGCCCAAAATAAAGTTGTGCAGGAAGAATATATTGATTTTCTGCGAGATTTATTTAAAGGTACAGAGCCTTCTAAGTATATAGCACTTGCTTATCTTACCGGCATTTTGCCCATTAAAAAATATAAAACACAGTCAGCATTAAATAATTTTGACGAATACACAATGATAGATGCTAATGTTTTAGCTCCTTATATTGGTTTTACAGAAGCAGAAGTGCAGTTGTTATGTGAAAAATATCATAAGAATTTTTCGGAAGTTCAGCGTTGGTATGATGGCTATCAGCTTGGTGAGTACCATGTCTATAACCCTAGAGCTGTTGTAAGTTTAATGCTGAAGGGGACTTTCCAAAGCTATTGGACGCAGACGGGAACTTATGAATCCATTATTCCTTTAATAAATATTGATTTTGACGGTTTGCGTTCATCTATAATAGATATGTTGGCTGGTGATGCTGTAGAAGTTATTCCGTATTTTTTTCAAAATGATATGGTAAGCTTTAGAGATAAAGATGATGTGTTGACGTTGCTTATCCATCTTGGGTATTTGGCCTATGACCAGCTGCATAAGCGTGCCTTTATTCCTAATGAAGAAATTCGTTTTGAGCTTGCAATGGCGACCAAATTAAATAAGTGGAGTGAGCTTATTAATTTTGAGAAGGAATCGCGGGCTTTGTTTAATGCAGTTTTAGAGGAAGATGAAAAAGCGGTTGCTGAGGTGTTGGAGAATATTCATAATCAGTATATATCTATAATTCAATACAACGATGAAAATTCTTTAAGTAGTGTGCTTGCTATTGCTTTTTTAGGGACGATGGAATATTACTTTAAGCCTATAAGAGAATTGCCGACGGGCAGAGGTTTTGCTGATTTTGTATATATTCCTAAACCGCAATATATGCAGGATTATCCTGCGCTTTTGGTAGAGCTGAAATGGAATCAGAAGGCAGAAACTGCTATTGCGCAAATTAAAGAGAAAAAGTATACGGAAACAATTAAGGACTACACAGGAGATATTCTGCTTGTGGGAATTACTTACGATAAGAAAACGAAAGAGCATACGTGTCATATTGAAAAATTGGCAAGGTAATGTAAAATTCTCTTTATTTTCCTCTCAAAACGTGCTATAATTAACATCAAATTGAATCGACCCCTGATAACACGATGAACAAGCAAGTAAGCGTGAGGAAGTGTTTTAGAGAGCGAAGTCATCGGCTGCAAGCTTCGCACATGGAATTTCGCGGAAGTTCTCTTGGGAGTGTCCTGCCTGAAAGTTGGCGAAAGCTGCTGTGTAGGGCTGGCGTAAGGCTGCGTTAAGGCTGGCAAATGAAGAAATAAATTTGGGTGGTACCGCGAAATGTTTTCGCCCCTGTAAACTATTTTATAAAAAGTTTTGCAGGGGCGTTTTCTTTTTTATAATTAAGACTGGTCAGAAAGTAGA
>CAVKDE010000172.1:0-4128 GCA_963654835.1 Duodenibacillus sp.
GTCGCCTTCATGACGAGCGTTGTCGACGATTACTGCTTGTTTAGCTTCGCTAGTTAACATTGTGTGTTTCCTCCTAAAATTTAAAATTGCCATAAGCGTAGCAGCCGTTGGAGTATCAAACTGCCAGGCTTTGGTTCAACATACTATGATAGTATACCATAAGGTGCGCCCTTATGGCAAGGTTTTTGTAAAATTTTTATCAATATGGCAGCTTAAGCACACGTAGGCACGCTTCTTTATCTTTAGCCAGCTGCGCGATAAGATCATCTATTCCCGCAAATTTTACTTCGCCACGAATGCGCTCCGCAAACTCAATCGTGATACTCTTGCCATAAATATCACCGTTAAAGCCAAAAATATGCGTTTCCAGGCGTGGCTTTGCCACATCGCCAAATGTAGGATTTTTGCCAATGTTCGCCATCCCGCCATAAGCTGCATCGCCCAAGTGTACACGCACTGCGTAAACTCCGCCTAAAGGAATAGCAACAGTTGCATCTTCAAGCTCCAAATTCGCCGTAGGATAACCTAAAAGCCTACCACGCTCGTTACCATGCACCACCGTACCGCTGATGCTGTACGCGCGCCCTAAGAGCTTCGCTGCCTGCACCACATCGCCTTCACTAATCAGCTGGCGGATAACCGTGCTGCTGATAATGATATCGCCATCGCTCACAAGCTTGCGTACAATAAGCTTAAAGCCCATAGCTTTGGCCGAAGCTGCCAGCGTATAGACAGTTCCCACTCCCCGCTGACCATAGGTGAAATTTTCGCCTACGACAAGGCAGCTATAATCAAGCGCGCGCAAACGCTGTAAAAATTCCTGCGGTGATAAATCAGCTACCTGCTGGTTGAACGGAATGTCGATAAGCACATCCACGCCTGTCATTTGCAATAAAAGCTGTTTGTCTTTAGCTGTTAAAAGCGAAACAGGCACATGCTCGGGGTTTATCCAGGCCAAAGGATGATTACTGAAAGTAAAAACAGCTAATTTCGCCCCCGTACGCTGCGCCTCACGCTTTGCGGTTTCAATAACATCCAGATGACCACGGTGCAAACCGTCAAAGGTTCCGAGTGCTACTACGCAAGGAGCATTAAATTTATGCAATTGTTCTAAAGAAGTAATAATTTCCATCGTCACTCTTCATCCTTAGGCATTTGATAATGTGCAAGAATTTTTTCTGCCTGCAGACGCTGCTGCTCACAGCGCACAATGCCCAAAAATTCTTCTGCAGGACCGAGCAGCGCATAACGTCCATCCGCCGTCCCGGCGATAGTAGTGCGCACACCGTTTGTAATGCGCGCCGCCTGGCGCGCGTTCACACGCAGCTTAGGCAGGCCTGCTACCGCACTGATAGGCTCTGCCGCGCAGGCAGCAGGGCTTGCAGCAATCTCCTGGAGCGTATACGCTTTGTCAATAGTAAAAGCACCCACCTGCGTGCGTAGGAGAAAGCTCA
The DNA here is from genome assembly GCA_963654835.1 of Duodenibacillus sp. Classification (GTDB taxonomy): domain Bacteria; phylum Bacillota; class Negativicutes; order Acidaminococcales; family Acidaminococcaceae; genus Phascolarctobacterium_A. The sequence continues at coordinate 1,455 of CAVKDE010000172.1, forward strand.
TCGTGCCGCAGGTTCCCAGTTCTTCTGCCAAATTCTCACCCAGCACGCGGATATACGTGCCTTTAGAGCAGGCTACGCGCACGGTAAAACTCATGGGCGTATAATGTAAAAGCTCCAGCTTATACACCTCAATAGGGCGGGCAGTTCGCTCAACCTCCACGCCCTGACGGGCGAGCTGGTACAGCTTTTTGCCGTTGATTTTAATAGCAGAATACATCGGCGGCAGCTGCAGCTGCTTACCGATAAACTTTGCCAAAACAGCTTTTAAATCAGCCTCGCTAAAAGCAGGCACAGGCATGGTTTTCACCACTTCGCCGCTGTCATCACCCGTAGCTGTCTGCGCACCCAGCGTAAACTCGGCAATATATTCCTTGCTGCCTTCAACAGCAAATTCTAAAAGGCGGGTTGCACTACCCGCAAAAACAGGAAGAACTCCTGCCGCGTCAGGGTCAAGAGTTCCCCCATGTCCGATTTTTTTTGTATTAAGTGCACGCCGCAAAAAGCCAATCACATCATGTGAAGTCATTTGCGGCGGCTTCAAGACATTAAAAACTGCGTCCATTACACTAATTTGCCCAGTTCAGCCAAAAGCTGTTTGCGAGCTTCTTCTATCGGCGCATAAATCGTGCAGCCTGCTGCACGCAGGTGTCCGCCGCCACCAAAGGCCAAAGCCACGCTGGCAACATCCACAGATTTTGAACGCATGCTGACGCGGATAACCTCAGGCTCTACCGCCTTAAACATTACCGCTACGTCCACGCCCTCAATATAACGCGGATAAGAAACAAAGCTATCTGTCTGGGCATCCTTATTATATAAATCGTTAGTAATCGTGAGATAGGCGATTTTGCCCTCATGCGCAAAAGTCAATGTAGGCAGCACCTTGCCTAAAAGCTCCACCGTTTCACGGGAACGGATATCAAGGCAATCGCTGATTTCATTAGGCTGCACGCCATATTCCAACAGCTTGGCAGCATTGCGCATCGTTTTCGGTGTAGTGTTAGCATAACGGAAGGAGCCACAATCGGTGGTAATTGCTGTATAAAAGCACACAGCAATTTCTTCATCCATCTGCCAATGCATAGCGTCAAACAAATCGCACATCACCTCACCCACAGCTGCTGCCTTAGCATCCAGATACAGATACTCGGCAAAGCGTGTGTTGGAGATGTGGTGGTCAATGTTAAGCAGCATTTTAGGCTGCACAACTTCTGATACCAGGCCCACACGATCAAAAGAGCTAGCATCCACAACCACCAGTAAATCAGTCTGCACCTTTACGCCCTCCTCCGGACGCTGGCACAGTTCAATACCGGGAATAAAGCTCAGACTTTTGTTAATCAGATCATCACAATAAACAGTAATGTGCTTGCCCTGCTGACGCAAAAAACGCGCCAATCCCAGCGTAGAACCCAAAGTATCGCCATCAGGGCTTACATGGGTGCAAAGCACAATATCATTTGCTGCCAAAAGCAGCTTGCCTGTTTCCTGAAGACTAATTTCCTTACTCATGCTTTTCTTCCTCAACAGCAGGTTTTTCCTCCTGCTTAATTTTATCTAAGATGCTCTGGATATGCGCACTGTATTCTGCAGAAGTATCCTTTTGCAAAATCAGTGTCGGAGCAAAACGCAGGCGGATGCGCTTGGCAATTTCCGTGCGCATAAAGCCTAACGCTTTGTTCAGAGCCTTCCAGGTTTCTTCCTGTTTGTCCTTGGGGCCATATAAGCTGATGAAAATCTTTGCATAGCTCATGTCGTCGGTAAGCTCTACGCCAGTTACGGTAACGAACTGAATGCGCGGATCTTTCACGTCGTGCAAAAGCATATTACTGATTTCATGTTGTATAGCTTCCTGGACTTTTTCTACTCTTAATCTAGCCATAATTTAAATACCTATTTTAATATCAGGCTGCCGAGAAAGTATCAGATACGAAGAATGGCGACGACGGCGTACAGATTAGTACTCCTAGGAGCCATTCTGAAGTAGATGATGCTTTATTCGACAGCCACTTTAGCAAGAACTACTCTACTGCAATCTCTTCCATATCGTAGATTTCGAAAATATCGCCCTCTTTGATGTCACTGAATTTCTCCAGCGTCAGGCCACATTCATAGCCTTGGGCAACTTCTTTAACGTCATCTTTAAAGCGACGCAGAGATTCGATAACGCCTTCATGGACAACGATACCATCACGGACAACACGTACTTTGGAGCTGTTGGTAACTTTGCCTTCCAGTACATAGCAGCCTGCAATTTTCAGCTTGGAAATGGTAATCAGCTGACGGCATTCTACACGGCCTTGGATAACCTCTTTGAACTTAGGTGCCAGCATACCTTTAATAGCAGCTTCTACATCGTTGATAGCGTCGTAAATTACGCGGTAAGTGCGGATATCAACTTTCTCGGTTTCAGCAGCCTTACGCGCGTTCGCATCCGGGCGTACATTAAAGCCGATAATGAGCGCATTAGCAGCAGATGCCAAGGAAACGTCAGATTCGTTAATTGCACCAACACCGGAGTGGATAACAGCAACTTTAACTTCTTCGTTTTTAATCTTCTCCAAAGAAGCCTTCAATGCCTCAATAGTGCCTTGAACGTCCGCTTTAACGACGATATCCAGCTCTTTAATTTCGCCCTCTTTGATACGCTCAAACAAATCGTCCAGAGATACTT
>CAVKDE010000173.1:0-4099 GCA_963654835.1 Duodenibacillus sp.
GCTACCGCTGGAAGATTATCTGGCGAGCGTGCTGCCTGCTAAAACTATGGTTGTCTGGCCTGACGAGGTTATTAAGGCACAGGCGGTAGCAGCACGCAGCTATGCGCTTTATAAAAAGCAGCATGCTGATGGTGCGTATGATATTGCTGCTACTGATAGCGAGCTTTACTACGAAGGTACAGGCTCACGCATTGAAAAAAATGGTGTAACGAAGCAGATTCGTGCTACCGCAGGTTTGTATCTGGCCGATGCAAGTGGCAATGCTATTGAAGCGGTGACAACTTCTAGCAGCGGTGGACGCACGGAAAGTGCTGCGGCACTCTGGGGGCGTGATGTGAGCTATTTGCAAAGCACTGTTGATTATGATAGCGACAGCCCGGAATACACTTGGGAATACCGGGCGACACCGGCAATTTTAGAGGGACTTTTAGCGCAGCGTGGTTACGTCGTAGGCAAGTTAAACAGCGTGCTGCTTTCGCCGTTAGACGAAAAAGGTGTTGACAGAACGCCGACAGGACGTGTAAAATATCTTATCCTTACAGGTAATGCTGGTACGGTAAAAATTAGTGGCAGTGAGCTGGCGCAGCTTTTAAATTTAAACAGCACCCTGTTTGATGTGGAAACAGGCACGCCTGTTCCGGAAACGCTCAAAGTTCCTATCGAAAATTATTATGGTATGGAAATTGGCAGCAAGGATATTGATATTAAGGTGAATGAGGACAATAAGCCTGTCTGGAAAAACCTTGTGCGCAGCTATCATCTGCTAAGCGGTGGCAAGGAAGAAAAAATTATCTTCCACGGCCAAGGCAAAGGCGATGGCTTGGGCTTGAGTGCCTGGGGTGCACGTGGTTTGGCAAATAATGATGAAAAGGCAACTTATCGCACTATCCTTGTGCATTATTATAAAGGTACAACGATTAAAGCACTTTAAGGGAAAATTTTGTTTTAAGAAAAGAGAGAAGCAACAATGTTAGTAACAGATTTTGATTACGATTTGCCGCAGGAGTTAATCGCCCAGCATCCTATGGAACCGCGCGATCATTCCCGCCTGCTGGTGGTTGATAAAAAAACAGGCAAGCTGGAGCACAAACATTTTTATGATTTAATTGATTATCTGCGTCCTGGTGATGTGCTTGTTTTTAATGATACGCGCGTTATTCCTGCCCGCCTGCATGGTACGAAGGATACAGGTGCGCACGTAGAAGTATTTTTGCTGACACGCAAGAATGCTACGGATTGGGAAGTTTTGGTACGTCCTGGTAAAAAGCTGCAAGTGGGGGCTAAAATTAACTTTAGCGACGAACTAAGCTGCGAGGTTATTGAACACACTGATTTTGGCGGACGTGTAGTACGCTTTAAGTATGAAGGTATTTTTGAAGAAATTCTTGATCGCTTAGGCGAAACGCCGCTGCCACCGTATATTACAGCACCGCTGGAAGATAAGGAACGCTACCAGACGGTTTATAACCGTGAGCGTGGCAGTGCTGCTGCGCCGACAGCCGGTTTGCATTTTACGAAAGAGCTGTTAGAGAAGATTAAAGCTAAAGGCTGTGAAGAGGTTTTTGTTACGCTGCACGTTGGCCTTGGCACTTTTCGTCCGGTAAGTGAAGCAAATATTGAAGATCACAAGATGCATAAAGAGTTCTACACCGTATCGCAAGAGGCGGCGGATGCTATCAATAAGGCAAAAGCAGAAGGCCGTCGCATTATCGCTGTAGGCACTACAGCAGTGCGCACACTGGAATCTGCGGGTGCAGATGGCACGATGCACGCTGGCGGCAATTGGACGAATATCTTTATTTATCCTGGTTACAAGTTCCGCTTTGTAGATGATTTGGTAACGAATTTCCATCTGCCGCAGAGCACGCTTTTGATGCTTGTCAGCACACTGTCTACGCGTGAGATTATGCTTCAAACTTACAAAACAGCGGTAGAAGAAAAATATCGCTTCTTCTCTTTTGGGGACGCGATGTTTATTACGGACTTAAAATAGGAGATTATATGACAAAACATGCAGTAACATATGAACTAATAAAAGAATGCAGCAGAAGCGGCGCACGTTTAGGACGTCTGCACACTCCGCATGGCACATTTGAAACACCAATGTTTATGCCTGTCGGCACGCAGGCGACGGTTAAAACGCTGGCACCGGAAGAGCTGTACGACATGGGCAGCCAGGTGATTTTATCTAACACTTATCACCTGTTTTTGCGCCCTGGTCACGAACTGGTGCGTAAGGCTGGCGGCCTGCATAAATTTATGAATTATAAGCGCGGTATGCTCACCGATAGCGGTGGTTTCCAAGTGTTCAGCCTGGGAGCGATGCGCAAAATTACGGAAGAAGGCGTTATGTTCCGCTCGCATATTGATGGCAGCAAGCAGTTCCTTTCGCCGGAAGTTTCCACGCAGGTGCAGGAAGCACTGGGTGCAGATATCGCCATGGCGTTTGATGAATGCATTCCTTATCCTGCTGATTTTGATTACGCTAAGCGTTCTACAGAACGCACTACGCGCTGGGCAAAACGCTGCTTAGATACGCATACGCGTGAAGATCAATCTATGTTTGGTATTGTGCAGGGCGGTATGTATCCTGAATTGCGTAAGCTGAGCGTAGAGCAACTGACGGAGATGGATTTTGCAGGCTACGGCATTGGCGGTCTTTCTGTAGGTGAACCTAAGCCGATGATGTATGACATTTTAGGCCAGACAACGCACATGATGCCTAAAGATAAAGCACGTTATCTGATGGGTGTAGGTACTGCGGATTGTATTGTCGAAGCTGTAAATTTGGGCGTGGATATGTTTGACTGCGTTTTCCCTACGCGCGTAGCACGCAATGGCACAGCCATGACGCATGAAGGCCGCCTTGTTGTACGCAACGCTGCTTATGCAGAAGATTTTCGTCCGATAGAAGATGGCTGTGAGTGTTATGCCTGCCGTAATTTCAGCCGCGCATATATCCGCCATCTGTTTAAGGCAGAGGAAATTTTTGGTATGCGTCTGCTGTCTATTCATAATCTGTATTTCCTCTTACATTTCGCGAAAGAAATCCGTGAAGCAATTGCTAATGATACTTTCCCCGAGTTCCGCGAAAGATTTTTAGAAAATTATCGCGCGTAACAAGGATTTTTGCGATTTGTAGAGAATATATTAAATTGGCATACTGAAAAGTTTGCCCCAAAAGCTATAGCTCTGTCCAATGCTGTAGCTAGTTATTTTAGGTGGAGGTGTAAGGAATGCAAGGTGGAGATACAATGGCTCTGTTAAATTCTCTGTGGCCTTTTGTCCTGATGGGTGGTATTTTCTATTTCATGTTGTGGAAACCCCAAAAAAAGGAACAGGAAAAAAGACAGAACTTATTAAATAGCTTAAAAGAGGGCGATGCGATTATCACTATTGGTGGTATCTACGGTACGATTACTGCTATTTCTGAAAAACGCGTGAAGGTAAAAGTTGCTGAAGGCGTGGAAATAGAAATGGCACGTAACGCTGTTAGTGGTTTTCAAAACCCCGCAAAGAATTCCTGATGACAGGTGCAGTGGAAAAAATTGAGCTGCGTAAACGTCTGCAAAAAGCTCGTGCGCACTTAGGTGCAGAGTATGTGGCAGCTAGCAGCTTGCAGGCTGCACAGCATATATTGGCCTGTGATGCATACAAAAATGCCGAATGCGTCATGGGCTATTTGGCTTTTGGTAAAGAGCTTTCTGTGGACGCAGTGTTGCAGCAGGCTTTAGCCGAGGGCAAGACAGTTCTTGTCCCGCTCGTTACTTCGGCGACGGAGATAGTGCCTGTACGCTTAAAGAATATGCAGGATTTTGAGCTGGACCGTTTCGGCATCCGCAGTGTGCGCCAACCTGTAGAACGCGTGCCTGCCTGCGCTGTGGAGCTTATTCTCGTACCAGGGGTGGCGTTCGCTAAAGATGGCAGCCGTCTGGGGATGGGCGCAGGCTATTACGATCGTTTTCTGCCGCAGGCAGAAAACGCTTTACGCATGGGCGTTGCTTATGACGCACTATTGCAAGATAGCCTGCCGCGGGATGATTATGATGTTTGTATGCAGCTTTTAGCTAGTGAAAGCGGGATAACCACTCTCTAACCG
>CAVKDE010000174.1:0-4058 GCA_963654835.1 Duodenibacillus sp.
GCCTGCACAATGGGCATCGCCGAATGGACGCCGAAGCGGCGAGCTTCATAAGAGCAGGTGGAAACTACGCCGCGTAAACTTTCGCCACCTACAATGACAGGCTTGCCACGCAGCGCAGGGTTGTCAAGTGCTTCTACCGAAGCATAAAAAGCATCCATATCTACGTGCATTACCCAAAGCTTGTGTTTCATGAAGACCTCCTTACGGCAGATATTTAAAATTCAGCTCGCACTGCGAAGTGCCCTACTCCCCCCAATTTTCTTTGGCCGCACACAGCGCCAGCGCCCCCACACTTTTCGCTCCCGCACGCAAAAGCACCTGCGCTGCCTCCGTCAGCGTGCTACCTGTCGTAAAAATATCATCACACAAAAGCACACGCTTGCCAGCTACAGGAAAATGCTCGCGCAGGGCAAAGCAGCCTGCCAGCTCCTGCCTTCTTTCTTCCGGCTTTAGCTCGAACAAAGGCGCAGTGCGACGCACGCGCTTTAGCACAGCATCACTATAAACGCAGCTGCTACGCTGGTCAAGCAGCGCACCGAAAATCTCCTCCGGCACATCAAAGCCACGCTTTTTGCGCCTTTCGCTAGAAGTAGGCACGCACGTTATGATATCAAACTGCTGCAGCCAGCGCAGCTTGGCACTTGGCAGTGCAGCCTCTGCCTCCTCGCGCAAAAAGGGCAAAAGGCTCGCATCTGCCTCAAACTTCACTTTATGCAAAGCCTGCATATACACGCCATCATATTTGTAAAGCAGCAAAATGCTCTTCAGCACATCCGTCGCCACAGGTTCCGCCTGCCCTGCGCTAAACTCCGCACGAGGCACGCACTTTATCTGCCTTTGCAGCAAATAATTTTTGCGGCATTTTTCGCACACATAACCTGCCTCAATACCATCGCCACACACCGCGCAGCGACGCGGGAACACTAATTCTTTAAGCAAGCGACCGTAATAATTAAGCTCCTGCACCCAGCTACGCATCAGAACACCTCAACATCTTCCTGCAAGCGTTCCGCCAGCAGGCTATAACGCTTCTTGGTTTTATCATTTTCCACCGCAGTGCGCACTGCGTTTTTATTACCCACAATCATTACCTTATCCTTGGCGCGCGTCACCGCCGTATAAAGCAAATTGCGCTGCAACATAATATAATGGCTCTGCACCATTAAAAGCAGCACACAGGGATATTCGCTGCCCTGCGATTTATGCACGCTCATCGCGTAGGCCAGCTGTAAATCTTCCACTTCCCCCTGCGCGTAGGTAACAAAATCACCCTCCGGGCGTTCTGGGAAAGCTACGGTAACATTTTTGCCTTCTATCTTAATAATGCGCCCGATATCGCCATTGAACACATCTTTTTCGTAATTATTGCGAATCTGCATCACCTTATCGCCCACACGCAGCACGTTGCCCGGTATCGTCACTTCCTGCTTATTACTTGAAGGCGGGTTAATGTATTGCTGTAGCAGCTTATTTAAATTCTGCACGCCGCAGGGATTTTTGTGCATCGGCGAAAGCACCTGCACCTTGCGCCAATCGCCATCTGCCGTCATCTCGGCATAAGTGCGCGCCACAAATTCTGCTGCATCCGGCTCGCTCATAAATTCCGTCAGTGAAAATTCACTGCCCGCACCGGCGATAAAATCAGGCATCTGCCCACGATTAATTTTATGTGCATTACGCACAATAGGGCTAATTTCCGCCTGACGGAAGACGTTTTCCAAACGCACCACAGGCATTTTCTTCGAGCGGATCATATCCTTTAAAACAGAGCCTGCACCTACCGAAGGCAGCTGATCCACATCGCCCACAAAAATCAGGCGGCAGCCACCGGGAACAGCTTTTAAAAGATGATAAGTTAAGCGAATATCCAGCATCGAAGCTTCATCAATAATAATTGCTTCTGCATCCAGAGGATCGCTGTCATCCTTACCAAAGCACAGGCCATCACTCGTCGGCTGGTATTCTAACAGGCGGTGTACCGTCACCGCAGGATGCCCTGCGGATTCTGCCAGGCGGCGCGCCGCACGCCCTGTAGGCGCAGCTAAAAGAATGCGGCAGCCTGCTTTTTCCAGCACATTCAAAATGCCTTTGACAACCGTTGTCTTGCCTGTACCAGGCCCGCCTGTAAGGACAAAAACGCCATGCTCTAAAGAAGCATAAATCGCATCACGCTGCTCCTTAGCCAAAGTTATGCCCGCCTCACGCTCCCACGCCGCAATAACCTCGTCCGCATTTACACGCGTCACCGCTTTCGCCTGATCGCGCAATGCCAAAAGGCGGCGTGCTGTCTGCACCTCCGCTGTATAAAGATATTCCGGATACACAAAGCGCACACCGCCCACTTCTTCCGTGCGCAGCATATCCCGCTCCAATAAATTATTGAACACTTCCTGCAGTGCCATGGTATCCACCATCAGCGCGCGGGCAGCCTCATGCACCAGCCGTTCTTCCGGCACACAGGTGTGCCCCACGCTCGCAGCCTGCGTAAGCGCGTAAGCCAGCCCCGCCGCCAAACGCTCCACGCAATCACGCTCCATGCCCATCGACATAGCAATTCTATCCGCAGTTTTAAAGCCAATGCCCGCCACATCATTCGCCAGGCTGTAAGGGTTCTCCTTAATGCGCGTCATCGCCGTATTGCCATAGGTCGCCTGAAGTTTAGCTGCGTAACCGCTGCTCACGCCATGCGTTTCTAAAAACATCATCAGCTCGCGCAGACCGGAAAGTTCGCGATAGCTTTCCGCAATCGCCGCTGCCTTTTTCGCGCTGATGCCCTTCACCTGCGCCAACCGCTCCGGATAGGTGCTTAAAACTTCCAGCGTATCCACGCCAAATGCTTCCACAATACGCGCCGCCGTTACAGGTCCCACGCCACGCACTGCGCCGGAAGCGAGAAAGCGTTCAATACCTGCGCTGGATGTTGGCTGCACCACAGTTAAGCTTGCTGCATCAAACTGCCTGCCAAAACGCGCGTGCTCAATCCAGCTGCCTTCCATCGCCACGTTCTCGCCTATGTAAGGCGCACCACCATGATAAACCGCCGTAAAGCGTCCCTGCGTTTTATTTTCTACACGCAGCACGCAAAACATACCATCATCACTTTGAAATACTATATCGTCAATAACTGCTTCCAGTTTTTCCATGCTTTCACCGCCATGCAAAACAAATGTTTTTCTTCTTTTCTACATTATATCACATTTTCCCGCGCGAGAATAGGAAATTATCTTTACAAGCGGTAATATTTTCGCTATAATTGAAAGTGCTATAATATTCATACGAGGTGTAATAATGCAACCAAAAAAATTTACCGGTAAATTGATCGCTATAGATATGTATAACTGCGGCATCGCAGAAATTTCCGATACAGCTAAGGCCGAAGAACTGCTTGTAGCAGGCTGCGAAGAATTTAAAATGCAAAAGCAGCAAATCATCTGCAGCCAGGAAGAAGGCAAAAACGAATATTCCCTGCTTGCCACCTGCAAGCAAGGCCACGTAACGCTGCACGTTTATCCGGAGCTGGGCTTTATCGCCGCTGATATCTTCACCTGCTTTGATGAAGCTGATCCTGCCGGTATGGCACGCTATCTTCGCAGCGCGTTTGACTGCGACAAAGCGAAAATCACCCTGCTTGACCGTGGCGATTTTGGCAGCAAATATGATATGAAGCCAAACCACCGCTCCAAAATTAAATTTATTCGCCGCACACAAAATGTTACAAAAAATGTTGGCGACGCACTGAAAAAAATGATGCTCAAACCCCGTGGCATCTGACGGGGAGCAAAGATCAGGGGTTGTTTACGCAGCCCCTGTTTTTCATTGCTAAGCATTTAACAGCGGTTCGTGTCAAACCAATCGGCTACGCTCTACGAGCTTGCCTCTTGGGACACTATCGCACGGCGCGCATTAACCAATAAGCATCGTCCTGCGGACTCGCTTCTTGGATACGCCCGCGAAAGGAGATAGATTTTATGAAATATTTAATGTGGGATATAGATGGCACGCTTATTTTAACAGGCGGTGCAGGCAAGGATGCCATGATTAAGGTTATCAAGGATTAT
>CAVKDE010000175.1:0-4058 GCA_963654835.1 Duodenibacillus sp.
CAGCAACATCGTGCGCGTTATCCGCGAAATACAACAAGGCAAGCAGGTTATCGCTCTCGTTGCTCCATCCATCGTTGGGCAATTCGGTTTGAAAATTACCATGCAGCAAATTTATGAAGCCTTCAAAAAAGCAGGCTTTGCGGAAATTGTTGAAGTTGGTATCGGTGCAGATATTACGAGCGTTAAAGAAGCAGAAGAATATCTGGAAAAAGTACCTGCTAAGCAAAGCTTTATGACTAGCTCCTGCTGCCCTGCTTTTGTGCGCTTAATTAAAACGCAGATTCCTGAAGCAGCAGACAAAATTTCTGCTACACCATCACCAATGCTTTCCTGCGCAGATTTAATCAAGAAAAAATATCCTTACGCTGTTACCGTTTTCATTGGTCCCTGCATTGCCAAAAAAGTAGAAGCACGCGAACACAGCGATATTATTAACTACGTACTAACCTTTGAAGAAGCCATGTGTATGCTTGAAGGCAAGGATATTAAATTTGCCGAAATGAGCGGTGAAGAATACACACGTGATGCGTCCAAACTGGGTCTATCCTTCCCTCTTACAGCAGGCGTTAGCGCAGCAGTAAAAGATACTGTTGCTGCTATGGGTGGTGAAGTGCGCAATGCGCAATATTGTGCAGGCCTTGATAACTGCCGCGATACTGTAAAAAATGCTGCTAAAGGCAAACTTGACTCTAGCTATATTGAAGGCATGGCCTGCTCTAACGGCTGTATAGACGGCCCGGCAACCGTCGGCGATTTCCACATCACGAAAGTTGCACTCACAAAATACGCCAACGCTGCACCAAATAAACAGGTGGCGGAAGATAAGCATACGAAGTAACTCCTCCGTAATCATCTCACAATATTACGTCCCCTTGCATTGGATAATTATCCATCATCCAAATTTACGATGAATAGGATCTCCCTGTAAGGGGATTTTTTGACGATATTTTACAAGACATTGCCATCGTTCTGCTTTATAATAGTTTTATATGAGGTGTAAGAGCGTGCAAAAAATTATTCATGATCCGGAACTAAACATCGAAGCCTACGAATTTACAGGACGCATCCAGCCATTTCCCAATCACTTTCATGAACATTATGTTATCGGTATAGTGGAGCAAGGCGCACGCCATCTATCCTGCCAAAATAAATCGTATAATATCTCCCCGGGCAGTCTCATTATCTTCAATCCCGGCGATACTCATGCCTGCACGCAAAAAAATAGTGAATCTTTTTCTTACCGCGCAAGGAGCTCAGCCTGCAGCAATCGCTAGCCAAACAGGCTTCACCGACCAAAGCCACTTCACCAATGCTTTCAACAACTTCTTCGGCATTACTCCAGGCGTATATCGCGAAATATTTTTACAAAAAGCGAGGCACAACTAAAACATGAAAAATACTACATCAGGTCATCTCGCCGCCCTTTTCACCATCATTATCTGGGGCACGACCTTCATCTCTACAAAAATTCTGCTCATAGGCTTTGCGCCGCTGGAAATTCTCTTTTTCCGTTTCGTCATGGGCTTTTGTGCCCTGCTTGCTATCTCCCCGAAAATGCTGCGCACGACAGATAAAAAGCAAGAGCTGACCTTCGCCGCCGCAGGCCTTACAGGCATCTGCCTGTATTACCTGTTGGAGAACATCGCGCTGACTTTTACGCAGGCTTCCAACGTTGGCGTTATCACGTCCACCGCCCCATTTTTTACCGCCATTCTTGCGCACTTTTGCCTTAGTTCCGAAGAACGCCTGCACAAGCAGTTTATTTTCGGCTTTCTCATCGTCATGCTCGGTATCAGCTGCATCAGCTTCAACGGCGCAGAGCTGCACTTAAATCCGCTCGGCGATTTACTCGCCGTCAGCGCCGCCATCGTTTGGGCTTTCTATTCGCTGCTCACGAAAAAAATCGGCAGCTTTGGCTATCCTGTCATTCTCGCTACACGCAGGACGTTCTTCTACGGTATCATCTTCATGCTGCCTGCACTTGGCTTTCTCGATTTTGAATGGAAGCTCGCGCGTTTTGCTGATGCGACCTATCTTTTCAACATCGTCTTCCTTGGTTTGGGTGCATCTGCGCTCTGCTTCGTGACGTGGAACTACGCAGTAAAAGAACTCGGCGCAGTAAAAGCCAGTGTCTATATCTACATGGTTCCTGTAATAACTGTTATTACATCCGTCATCGTCCTAGGCGAACGCCTCACGCTGCTTGCAGGCATCGGTACGCTGCTCACCATGCTGGGGCTCTTCCTTTCAGAATACAGGCCCAAGAAAAAGCTCGTTAAATAAAACGCACATAAACTAACGCCGTAGGCTCGCACTCATCTGTAAGCCTACGGCGTTTTCATTTGTCTATCTTATTTTTTCTCTTCGTCCTCCGGGAACTTCGGACGCGGGAAGTTCGGTCCGGAAGGCTTCAGCGTAAAACCACGCCCGAACACATCATTAACATCACTCACAACCATAAACGCGCTAGGGTCAAGCTCACGCACGATGCTGCGCACCTTCGCCAATTGCGTAAGCTTAATTACCACAAAAACCAGCTCGCGATGGCGGTGTGTAAAGCAGCCTTCGCCTTCAATATACGTCACGCCGCGGCCAACGACCTTGATAATCGCCTCCGCAATTTCTTCGTAATGCTCGCTGATGATGATAACCTTTTTCTTATAATCAAAACCGACAACAAAAGCGTTACACGTTTTCGTCATAATGAAGAACGTCAAAAGCGTATACAGCACAGGCTCAATGCCAAAGAAAGAAACGCTGGCCAGCAAAAGGCAGATGTTAAAGATAAAGCCTGTCGTGCTAATCGCAATAGAATAATGTTTTTGGATAATCGCACCGATGATATCCGTGCCACCGCTCGAGCCGCCCACGCGATACATGCACGAAGCACCAATACCGTACAATACACCGCCCGCAATGCACGCCAAAAGCTTATCATGCACCACGTTATAGGTAGAAAGGAAATGGAAAAAATCCAGCGAAAAAGCAAACACAATCATGCCATAAAACGAGCCAATCATGTATTCCTTATCCATGTATTTATACGCTAAAAAAAATAGCGGCACATTACATACCAAACTCGTCACGCCCATCGGCAACCCGGCAATATAATAAGCCAGCACACCTACACCGCCAAAGCCACCGCTAAGCATCTTATTCGGCAGATAAAACGTATTCATCGCAATGCCCATAATTGCGCACGCGAGCGTTACCATAAAATATTGATAAACTTTTTTCTTCAACGCAGGACTCATGTAAAACACACTCTCCTCTTTCACGTCTATTTATTCTTACCGCTATTGTAACATTTTACACAAGACGGGTCAATTGCGAATCACTCGCACAAAACTTTTCCCGAACGTTCGTAAAAAACTACTTGCTATGCAGCCTAAAGCAGTATAAAATAATACTGTATACAAAAATATGGCAGGTGAACAAAAATGAAAACTGTAACAGAAACAGCTTATGCAAAAATCAACCTCGGCCTTGACATTCTCGGCAAGCGCAGCGACGGTTATCATGAAGTAAATATGATTATGCAAAGCGTCAGTCTCAGCGACGAAATAACAATCACCAAAGGCAGTGGCGCAGGCAAAATTGAAATTTCCTGCAACGTGCGTGGTCTCAGCTGCGGTCCTGACAACCTTGCTTACAGAGCAGCAGCCCTGCTTGCAGGCCACTGCGATATAATTCCGAACGTTCACATAGCCTTGAACAAAAAAATCTTTTTAGCCGCAGGCCTCGCAGGAGGGAGCAGCGATGCTGCCGCTGTACTGCGCGGACTTAACCGCTATTGGGATTTAAATTTAGAAAGCCACGAGTTGGAACGCCTTGCCGCACAGCTTGGCAGCGACATACCCTTCTGCATTGAAGGCGGCACCATGCGTGCCAGCGGACGCGGCGAAAAGCTCACGCGCCTTGAAGATTTACCCACCACATATGTTGTGCTGGCCAAACCGAAAAATCTTGAAGTATCAACTGCCTGGGTTTATAAAAATTATCATAAAGAGCGTGTTATCCAAGCACCCTGCATCTGGCAGCTGCAAACGCATCTACGC
>CAVKDE010000176.1:0-4056 GCA_963654835.1 Duodenibacillus sp.
GTCCAAGGGTGCGCAGGTGTATATGGATCTGGCTGATGAGGTGATTGATGATGAATAAAAAGGGCGGTTTAGGTAAAGGCTTGGGAGCTATTTTTGGCGAAAATCCCAGTCCTGTTCCTGCGCTCAAGGCAGAAGAAAAAGCTGCTGCCAGTGAAGCGAATACGCAGGAAATTGCCGTGAAAAATATTAAAGCGAATCCTTATCAGCCGCGTCAGGTTTTTGCTAAGGATAAACTGGAAGAGCTGGCTGCTTCTATAAAAGAGTTTGGCGTAGTGCAGCCTCTGGTTGTGCGCAAAAAAGGTAAAGGCTATGAGCTGGTGGCCGGTGAGCGCCGTTTGCGTGCAGCAGCACTTGCCGGGCTGACTAAGGTTCCTGTTATAGTTAAAGAATATGACGAAGCCAAAATGATGGAAATTGCGCTGATAGAAAATATTCAGCGTGATGATTTAAATCCGATTGAAGAAGCACAAGGCCTGCGCCGCCTGATGCAGGAATTTAAACTGACGCAGGAGCAGGCTGCAGAAAAAGTTGGCCGCAGCCGTAGTGCTGTGACGAATATTCTGCGTTTGCTGAACCTGCCGCAGGAAGTGCAGGATTATATCATTGGCGGTACGCTGACGATGGGTCAGGCCAAACAGCTTTTAGGCTTGCCTAAGCCTGAGCAGATGTGCGAAGTAGCAAAAGAAATTATTGCTAACGGCTGGAGCGCACGCATGACGGAAGAAGTAGTGCGTAAACTTAAAGAAGGCAAAAAGCTGAAAGTGGTACGCGAAATTGTAGAAAGCGTGGGCGAAGCAGCGAAAGAGAAAAAAGCTAAGCGTGAGCCGAGCGAGAATGATATTTTCTGCCACGATTTTGAGCAGCGTCTGGTAGAATTTTTAGGCACGAAGGTTAAGGTTGTGCCTAAGACAGATGAGCAGGGTCGTCACGGTGGTACGATTCAGATAGAATATTATTCTGCTGAGGATTTGGAACGCATTTGCGAAGTGCTGCAGCAAGGTCGCACCGAGGAGGCTCCGCTGGCAGCAGTGCAGGCTCCGCGTAAATTGCATGTATGATATTTTTAGATGAGGGAGATTTGATGTTATGGATAATTTGAATATGTTTGTCGGTCAGTATATTGGCATTATCTTTGTTGTAATGCTCGGTTTGCTGTTTTTTGCCATTGGTATTGGCTGCGGCCTTCGCAGTCGTTTAGGCGAACTGCAAAAGAAATATGATTTCTTTACGCAGGGCAAAGAAGCTAATATTGATGAGGTACTGACTGATGCTTTAACAGAGCTGCATAAAACGCAGGCAGAACTTGCTAAGCTGCAAGAAGAAAATGCCAAGCTTTATGAGCAGGTGCAGGGTTGCCTGCAAAACGTTAAGCTTGTGCGCTACGATGCGTTTGATGCTATGGGCGGGGAAATGAGCTATTCCCTGCTTTTGGAAGATGCTAAGAAAAACGGTATTATTCTTACCAGTATTTATGGCAGAGAGGAAAGCCGCTGCTTTGCTAAAGATGTACAGGACGGAAAATCTTCTTATGCTTTGGCAGATGAAGAAAAAGAGCTGCTCAAATAAATGAGTTGATTGATGAATGGGGTGAGCTTATGTATCATTATAATTTTAAGGTTATTGTTTTAAGCGAAGATACTTCGCTATATGAGAAAATTGCTGCGCTACCCTCTTTAGAAGGTTTTACTAATGAAGTCAGCCAGACATGTAAAGTGGATGCTTCCTTGCAGGCTGCTGATCTTTTGGTGTGCGCTGCGCCCGCGCGGGTTTTAGAGCAGGCTTTATCGCTTCTGGTGCCGGGTAAGGCTATGAAGGTATATCTTGGCTCGACGAAGGAGCAGGATCTGCTCAGCGAAAGTGCTTTGGCACAGCTTGATGAGCTATGGACGCTGCCAATTACAGAAAGACTTTTAGATTATAGATTGCATAAGCTGTTTGCCCATATCAAAGCTATTAAAGACGCTCACCTTACCCAAAATTATCTGGAAAGTTTAATCAACGGTATTCCGCCGCTTATCTGGTATAAAGATATCCGTGGTGCGCATCTAAAGGTTAATAACAGCTTTTGCGTGGCTGTAGGCAAGGAAAAAAGTGATATAGAAGGCCGTGGGCATTATTATATCTGGGACTTGAAACCTGAAGAATATGCAAAAGGTGAATATGTCTGCCTGGAAACGGAGCAGGAAGTTCTGGAAGCAAAAAAGACGCTGCTTTTTGAAGAAAAAGTAAAAACGAAGCGTGGCCTGCGCCAGTTCCGCACTTATAAATCGCCAATCTGGGATGATAACCATGAGCTGATTGGTACTGTTGGCTGCGCAATTGATGTTACTGATGAAAAGAGCTTTATGGCACAGCTGATTGGTGCTGCCGAAACAGATGATCTTACAAGCCTGTATAACCGTCGCTATTTTTACAAATATGTAGGCGGCAATAATGTTTTAGGCAAACCGCTCAATGTTTTTTATATTGATCTGGATAATTTTAAGAAAATCAACGATCGTTACGGACATCAGACAGGTGATGATTTACTGCATCAGGTGGCACGTATTCTGGAGAAAATTTTTAGCGATGGCCTTTGCTTCCGCTTTGGTGGGGATGAGTTCGTCGTTACTTTGCAAGGCGAGCGGACGAAAGAAGAACTTGCTGGTTATGCAGAACGTTTCCTGACGCATTTAGGTGAGCTTGTAGCTGCTAATGATACTTTTGCAGGGCTTTCTGCAAGTATTGGCATTGCTGTTACTGAGGCACTGGAAGATGTGGATGCACTTTTGCGTAAGAGCGACCGTGCTATGTATGAAGCTAAAGAATCCAGCAAGAGAGTTTATAAATTTGCTAATTAGTATTTGCGTTTAACACATCGCGCAGGCGGCAGCCTGCGCGATTTTTGCATTTTCAGCTGCGCGTTGTAGTAATAATATGTTCAGTTTAAAAAGCAAGAAGCTTTTTTATGGCATTAGGGTAAAATTTAAGTTAATTTCCTGTTATCCCCATATATAGGGGTGTGGAAATATGGGGGAAAATGTTATTAAAGTTATCCACAATTTGTGCATAAGTTGTTGATAAACTAGGAAAAATCCCTTGATAAAGCCATTTTTGCCACTGCCGAATAGTGGATAACCCTCTGCATAACTAAAAGTTATACACAGTTTTTGTGGATAACCCTGTGAATACTGTTGATAACCTGCCACTAAATAGAGGAAGGCAGTGCATATATTTAGGGTGGGAAATTTTTTCTGTACACTAAATTATGTGCATATTGTATACAAACGCAGGTTTTTTCGTGAGATATACATTTTTCACTTGATAATTAGCTAAAATTTCGTCATAATAGTAATATGAATAATTGTGAGTAAATGGAGGATATATATTATGGCTTTAAAACAAAATGTAGCTTTAGCTGCTTTAAAGGAGGCAGCAGGCGAGGTAATAGAAGCATCCTTGTGTGAAGTGCAGGGAGCATGGCTGGCTTTGGCGCGTACTACTGAAGGCAAGCGTTTGGCTTATGCTGCGCAGGGTGAAACTGCTTTGAGCAAGTTGTGGAAAGAGATTGAAAAGAGTGCTGATGTTAACGATGTACATGTTGATGTAATGAAGCTTAACGCTAATAACGCAGCAGCACTGCGCCGCTACGTAAAATGGACTGCGCCTTCTGCCTGCGGCAGCAAAGGTGCCAGCGTTGGCTTTAGCGATTGGCTGGGTGCAGCGGATGCAGTTGTTACGGATTTATTTGTTAAACGTCAGCTGAAACCTGTATTGGTTGATTTTACGCCGGAAGATAGCGCAGCACTGGGAAGAAACTTTTTAGAAGCTGTGGATACTGCTACCTGGGGTGTGCTGGAAAAAGGCTATAAAGAAGGCTATGGCGCGAATGCCGCAGGTTTAAAGACGGAAGAAGATATTGTTAAAGCTCTGCTTTATGGCTACAGCATGATTGGCTTTGATTGCAGCGATAAAATTGATTTGAGTATTGAAAAGCTTTCTGATGAAGCGGTTGATAAACGCTTTGAACAGTTTAACGATGCTTTCCGTGCTGCTGTGCATGCTTCTTATCTGAAT
>CAVKDE010000177.1:0-4043 GCA_963654835.1 Duodenibacillus sp.
GAAAGTGCGCGCGGTTTTGGTATTAATGATCGTGCGTATTGGGTAGAAAATGGTGTTTTAACAGATGATAAAACTGATGGTAATACTTATATCTTTAATGCAGATACAGTTTTAAAAGCTAACGCATCTACAACTGATATGAGAGATACAGATCCGCGGTTTAGAGGTATTTATAAGGCTGGTTTTAAAGACAGCGTTATTGATATGAATGACCATCGCCTTGACGTTACGCTCAATTACGATAATGGCAAGAACGCTAAAGGACAGGTTATAGGCGTAGATAGCTCTAACCTTACAATAAAAAATGTTAAAGGTATGACACTTAGTGCTACTGGTTCTATTCCTAACACTGCCAAATTAACAGGTATTTTTGTTGAAGGTGCGGCCTCTGACAGTATTGATGATACTGGCCATGCAAGCTTGACGATTGAAAATGCTGATGGCTGGGATAATGCTATTAAATTCCATAGTGCTGATTCACCAAATGCTGTTGTAGATTATGGAATTAATGTCAATAAAAATGCTGGTACTGCTGATTTGAAAATTAGTGGTATGGTAGATTTAGATACTGGAAATGCTACGGCAGTATCTGTTACTGGTGGATATAATCAAGCGTTTAATACTGTCGCAACTACAGCTTATATTGGTGGTGGACGTTTTAAAACTTCTGGAAGTACAGCCATTTCTGTTTTTGGCGCTGATTTAAATATTAATTCTCAGTTGGTTGACGGTAAAATTGTTGAAACTGTAGGTAGCCGAGATGTTCAAATTGATGGTGATATTACTGCTAAAGACATAACTAATAGATGGGATGATGCAAAAAGTGTTAGCGGTAGCTTAACGCTGGCAATAAACACTGAAAAATCTTATTTGAACGGTACTATTTATTCTAGCTATACAGAATGGGGAAAAGATGCTAGTGCTGATGTTTATGTTGCTTTGAAAAATGGCGCGACTTGGACAAACGCAGCTAAAGGCAGCAATCATGGTTCTGATCTGAAACAATTTGTTGGCGGTGATTCTGCTTCTACCAATGGTTATATCTATCAAAAAGATAGTGGTAAGCTGAACCTTGGCGATTACAGCGGTTATACTACTATTTTCTACGAACATGGCGATAATGATGGCACGGAAACTGCGCATTACACTGCTGGTGACACCGTTGTTAATACTGCAAAAGCAGGCAGTAATATTACGCTGGTAACTGATAGAGAAAATATTACTGTTGATGATACAGCTACTGTTAATAAAGTGTTGAATGCACTTGCTGGCAAACTGTATTACAATGATGCTAAAAATGGAGCGAACGCACTTGATGGTACGGTAGCAATTGCTGAAGGCTTGACAGCTTCTTCGCAATCCATTAAAACTGCTGATATTTATTTTGATAAAACTACTGGTCAAGGCACAACTACTCCCCAAGGCGGGCAGACAGTAACTGAATTTACTAATACACTGACGGGTAATGATACTACCGATACCGTTTATAAGGACGCTGGCGTAATTGCAGAAGATGGCACTTATAAATTTGATAAGAAAACAACGATTACGACAAGCGGCAGCAGTGCAATTAATCTTGCCAAAGATGCGTCTATTGTTGCGGATAAAGTGCTGACTGTAAAAGCTACGGATAAGACAGCAATTGATGCTACTGCTGGCGGATTGAATATTAAAGCTGGTAAGCTTGTAATTAATGCAACAAATGCTAAAGGTTTGGAGGCAGGTACTTATACATCTGGAAAAAATGTAAATATTACGGGTGATGTTGATGTTACCGCAACTAATAATAATGGTACCTATGGCCTTTTAGCAACTAATTCGGATATAACTATTGATGGTAATCTAAAAGCTGATATTGATGGTGGGTCTAACGGTTGGGGATATACTGGGGCTGCGGCAATATCTGCTCAAGGTAGTAAATCAAAACAATATGCAAGTAAAGTAACAATAAATGGTGATGTAGATATTATTGCCAATGGTAATGGTTTGCAGGCGAATGCTAATGATGCTACTATTACAGTTAATGGTGGTGGTAAGATTAGTATCAGTGATACTGGTAAGTTTGGTTATTCAGCATTACGCGCAGATAATGCCATTGTCAATATGAACGTAGCGTTACAAGATGGTAAAGCAACTGGTGGTTTAGGTCATGACGCTGTATTAGAAGGCAATGTAGCAGCAACCAATAGTAATAGTTATGATGGCAATAGTGCTACTATTAACCTTGCTTTAGATACAAAAAAATCATCGTTAAATGGCGTAGTTTATGCAACACCAGAAAATAATAGTGAAATTAATTTGTGGTTGCAGAACAATGCAACTTGGACTAACGAAGTTCATGGTACTACGGAGAAAGCTGGATGGGGCGCAAATGCAACGGAAGTATTCCATGGCAGCACTGTAACCAACTTCACCGGTGGCACTAGCGAAGCAAACGCTGGCAATATCTTCCAAAAAGATAGCAATGCTCTGAACCTTGGCAATTACAGCGGTTATACCAACATCTTCTATGAACATATTAATAAAGGTGAAGAAGCTAGCGATTACGCTGCTGGTGATACCATTATTACAACTGCCAAAGAAGGCTCTGTAGTGAACATGATTACCGATAGCAGCAACATTACCATGACTGATAAAGATGGTGTTGCGAAAGTACTCAATACTTTGGCAGGCAAACTTACCTACAGTGATTATCCGAATAATCAAGAAAACCTTAAAGGTTATGTAAAAATTGCGGATGGCTTAACTGCTTCTAGCGCAGCGTTAAAAACTGGCGATATTACTTTTACTGAAAACGGTAAAGGTACTTACGTTAAACCAGCAGCTAAGAGCGCATTTACTACTACCCTTACTGGTGATACTCTTGCTGACGAAGAATATGAAGCCAATATTGATAGTAATGGAACATATACTTTTGAAGATAATTCCACTATTACTATTACAGATTCTGCTAACAATGGTGCAGGCATCAATTTAGCAAAAAATGCTACTATTAACGCAGCTAATAAAGATCTGACTGTTAAAGTAAGTGGTGATACACAAAATAACTTTGGTGTTGTTGTAAAAGTTGGACAAACTGCTACTATTACTGCTAATAAATTAAATGTTAATGTAACCAATACCGGTAAAACAGGTGCGATTAGTGTAAATAATGCTAATGACGCTGCTAGAGCTTCCTTAACCATCAATGGCAATGTGGATATGAATGTTACCCATGATCAAACAAAATCTGCCGGTGGTTCGCACACTCTTGGTGCTTATGCAAACCAATCTGATTTAACGATCAATGGTGATGTAAAATCCGTCATTGATGCAGGCGAGGGCACTAATGTTTATTATGGTGCATCGCACTTATATGCAACATCCGCGCAAGGCGAGCAAAAAGAAGGCTACACAGGCGGCAAATTAGTAGTCAACGGCGATGTTGATTTAAGTGGCAGCGCGCAAGGCCTGTTTGCTAATATTGGCGGCGCAACGGTAACTGTCAACGGTGGTGGCAAGATTGCTGTGCGGGCAGATGATACTACTAGAGGTAATGGCTACGCTGCTCTGCGTGCTGAGAATGGCACTGTCAATATGAACGTCAAACTGGACGAAAATGGCCAGGCAACTGGCGGTTTGGGCAAAGATGTAACCATTACCGGTAACATTGCAGCTACCACTGGCGCAGTGAACGATAATGATGTCAATGGCACGCTGAGCACGGTAAACCTGGCACTGGATACGAAAGATTCCGTACTGACAGGCGTTGCTGTAAACGGTTTTGACCGTGAAGATGGCACGACGGGCGTAAAAACCAATACGGGTAAAGAATTTAACGGTGCTATCAACCTGTGGTTGCAAAACGGCGCAACCTGGAACAATGAACAGGTTAGCACGATCAGATACTACACTAATAATCCGTATGGCGAAGCTTTCCAAGGCAGCCATGTAGCTAACTTCACTGGCGGTGATGGAGAAGCAACTGCTGGTAACATCTTCCAAAAAGATAGCGAAAAGCTCACCATTGATAACTACAGCGGTTATACGAACATTTTCTACGC
>CAVKDE010000178.1:0-1248 GCA_963654835.1 Duodenibacillus sp.
ACTCATAGTATACTACATTGCTGTGAAATAGCAAGGGCAAAGTTTTGAAGAAATCGTGAAAAATCATCCTTCTACCCACTTTTCCAACCGCGGTGCGGCGTACTCCCCAAGCTTTGCGTAAACACCTGCCAACGGATGCAAGCCATCTAAATACGCACGCTTGCGCGCGCCTGCGCCCAATCCAATAGCAGGCTGTAAATCAAGCAAAAATGCTTTGGCCGCATAGCGATACTCAATTTCCTGCCGCAAGTTCAATAAATGACGGTTGATGGCTTCATCGCTACTAATAAAGGGCAATACAATACATAGCTTGTAATTTTTTTCTGTGCAAAAATCTATTAACCGCTGATAATCGTACATAATACTATCAAGCTTTCTTCCTTGCAGAATATCATTTGCTCGGCCTAAAAACAAAATATGCTTTACATATTCAGGCAGAGCGTATTGACGCACGCGATACACGATGTCGTCACAGCAATCGCCGCACACACCGTAATTCAGCATTTTTATATTTGTAAGCTGTTCAACCTTCGCCGTCCAAGAATACTTTGTTCCGTAGGGAAAGCCCTGTACTAGCGAATCTCCGTAGCAAGCGATGTAGTGCATTTTTGTGCTCCTTTTCTATAAACAATTGCTTTTATTAACTGCATATGATAAACTACTATGAGCAACCGTGTTACGGGTGGTCTTGCCACATTCTTTCAAAGAATGGAGGTGATGCTCATGAAGAACTTTACTTTTCAAGATTTACTTCTCTTTGGTATGTTCATTCTGGCATTACTGACATTTATTTTTACATTTTGCAAGTAATGTAGGTATAGAAAAACCGCCCCAATACTTTGGCAGGTTGACGGGCGGCTTTTTCTAGCTAAAATTCAACTTGACAAACCACCTTGTGGGCGGTTGCTTTTTCATTTATAGTTTAGCACAAAGAAAAATTTTTAGCAAGCAAAATAAAGCGGCACTGTGGGAACTCTGGGGAGAGTCTCACAGCACCGCTTTATTTGTATATTATATTGATGGGTAAACGTATTTAAGCTTCTTCAAGCACTGCTTGTTTTTCCAGCTCAGCTTCTTCTTTCAAATGCTGCTGATAAGCTTTAGTTTCAGCAACAACTACGCCAGAAAGTGCTAAGAGAGCAATCAGGTTAGGAATAGCCATCAGGCCATTAACGATATCACTCATAACCCAGATTTCTTCCAGCTTCAGGAACGGACCGCAAGCTACGAGGATGATAAAACCAATAC
>CAVKDE010000178.1:1327-4021 GCA_963654835.1 Duodenibacillus sp.
AGACCAACTAAGAGAAGCATGCTGCCAAAAGCAGGGAAGGCCATACTAAACGCAGCGTTAGTCATTGCCGCACCATTGAGCTCACCGCTCCATACACCGGTAACAATTAAGGATAAACCGGTCATCGTGCAGATGATGATAGTATCAATGAAAGTACCTGTCATGGATACCAGGCCTTGCTCTGCTGCCCATTTAGTTTTTGCAGCAGCTGCAACGATAGGCGCAGAACCTAAACCGGATTCGTTGGAGAATACGCCACGGGCAACGCCGCTACGCATTGCCAGCAGTACGGTTGCACCAAGGAAGCCGCCTTGAGCTGCGGTAGTGGTGAACGCGCTGTCAATAACCAGAGCGATTGCAGCAGGAACCTTGTCAGCAAAAGCAATCAGGATACCCAGAGTAGTCAGGAAGTAAATCACTGCCATACCGGGAACAACTTTAGAAGAAACAGTAGCGATAGATTTCAAACCGCCAATGGTTACTGCTGCAACTAAAATAGTAAGTGCAATACCAGTATAGATAACAGGTACGCCAGCGGAGATTTTGGTAATCTCAACAATGGAGTTTACCTGAGCGAAGGTGCCTACGCCGAAGTAAGCGCACATGATACCAAAAACACAGAACATAACTGCCAAAGGTTTATATTTTTCGCCAAGGCCGTTTTGAATATAATACATGGGACCGCCGGAGATATTACCGTTGGCATCAGTGGTGCGGTATTTTACAGCAAGCAGGCATTCAGCGTACTTGGTTGCCATACCGAAGAAAGCTGCCAGCCACATCCAGAAGAGTGCGCCCGGGCCGCCTGCTTTGATAGCAGTTGCAACACCAACGATGTTACCTGTACCAACGGTAGCAGCAAGTGCCGTACACAAAGCTTTAAAGCTGTTTACATCGCCATGGCCATCATTTTTAGCACAAAAGATTAATTTCAACGCCTGCGGCAGTTTGAAAACCTGTAAAAGGCCCAAGCGGATAGATAACAAAATACCAGTGCCAACTAAAAGCACCAATAGGGGCGGACCCCAGACGAACGAATCAATAGCATTCAAAGTTTCCAACATGATAATTTCCCCTCTCGTAAAATAAGTTCCCAAGTAAATAAAAACCAGAGTATCTCATTGCTACTCTGGTAAAAGTCAGTGACATTTCTGATATGTTTTCTAATCACATCAAATGTGCTC
Source organism: Duodenibacillus sp. (assembly GCA_963654835.1). GTDB lineage: Bacteria > Bacillota > Negativicutes > Acidaminococcales > Acidaminococcaceae > Phascolarctobacterium_A. Next base: position 2,512 of record CAVKDE010000178.1, read on the forward strand.
TGTCCACTGGCCTGAGAGATAAGGACGCTGCTAATTTTTAAGCTGCGTCTTTGCACCTTCGGCGCCCATTTAAGGGACTCTCCAGAGTTGTGTCTGCATACGGTTCTCGCTTTTATTTAAGCACCTGAGAGATTTGCTCCTTCGGTAGGCATTGCCTTCTTCCATACGCTTCATCCACTCGTTATTTACTTATGTATCTGATTATAGCACATTATATTCAAAAATCAAGACTTCTAGCGAATGTATACACGCATACACATTAAAGTGTAACACAAAGTGTATTGTATCCGCAGGCAAAACAAAACGGTGCCATGTAAACTCTGGGGAGAGCACACAGCACCGTTTTGCTTTATATTGAGGATTAATGGAGCTTAGTTATTTTTTTGTTCTTCCAAATGCTTTTGATAAGCCTTTGTTTCTGCCACAACTACACCAGAAAGTGCTAAGAGAGCAATCAGGTTAGGAATAGCCATCAGGCCGTTGACAATATCTGCCAGCACCCAGATTTCCTCTAATTTGAGGAACGGACCGCAAGCGATAAGCAGAATGAAGATGATGCGGTAAGGCAGGATAGCTTCAACGCCCATCAGATATTCTACGCAGCGTTCGCCATAATAGTTCCAGCCGAGGATAGTAGTAAAGGCGAACAGCACCAAGCCAACTAAAAGCAATTGGCTGCCAAAAGCAGGGAATGCCATAGTGAAAGCAGATTCCGTCATAGCTGCGCCGTTTAAAGGCCCTGTCCATACACCGGTAACGACCAAAGATAAACCGGTCAGCGTGCAAATGATAATAGTATCAATGAAAGTACCTGTCATAGATACCAGGCCTTGCTCTGCTGCCCATTTAGTTTTTGCGGCAGCGGCAACGATAGGCGCAGAACCTAAACCGGATTCATTAGAGAATACGCCGCGGGCAACACCACTACGCATTGCCAGCATAACAGTTGCACCAAGGAAACCGCCTTGTGCTGCAGTAGTAGTGAAAGCACTGTTTAATACAGTAGCAATAGCGTTAGGCACCTGATCCGCAAAAACAATCATGATGCCTACGGTAGTCAAAAAGTACAGCACAGCCATACCAGGCACAACTTTAGAAGCAACAGTAGCAATAGATTTCAAACCACCGATAGTTACCGCTGCAACTACAACAGTCAGCGCGATACCAGTGTAAATAACAGGAATACCGGCGGAAATTTGTGTAATCTCCACAATGGAATTTACCTGAGCAAAAGTACCAATACCAAAGTAAGCGCAGAGGATACCAAAAGCGGCAAACATAACTGCCAGCGGTTTATATTTTTTACCCATACCGTTTTCGATGTAATACATGGGACCGCCGGAGATATTACCATTCGCATCAACTGTGCGATATTTTACTGCGAGCAGGCATTCTGCATATTTGGTAGCCATGCCAAAGAAGGCTGCCATCCACATCCAAAAGAGTGCACCAGGTCCGCCTGCTTTGATAGCAGTTGCAACACCAACGATGTTACCTGTACCAACGGTAG
>CAVKDE010000179.1:0-3961 GCA_963654835.1 Duodenibacillus sp.
CAGAGGTGCTTGATGCGCAAGATCCGATTCCGGATAAGTATTTTCTGGAGGTTTCTTCCCCAGGCATTGACCGTCCGCTGAAAAAAGATAAAGACTTTGAGAATGCTTATGGCACGAAAGTTGATATCATGTTTTACGCACCGTGGGAAGGTATGAAAAACCTGACCGGTATTTTGGTTGCGCATGACGATGAGGCCGTACAGGTCAAAAAAATTATTAAGGGTAAGGAGTTTAAAAATCCTGACCGTATTGAACGCAGATTGATTGCGAATATCAGACCGCATATAGACTTTTAATGTAAAAACTAATAGGAGGCTTATTAAGTGAACGCAGATTTTATCTCAGCAATTCAAGAATTGGGAAAGGAGAAAGGGATTGATCCCGAGCTTCTGTTCCAGGCTGTTGAAGACGCTTTGGTTGCTGCTTATAAGAAAAATACTGGTGCTACCCAAAATGTTCGTGTAGATATGAACAAGGTAACCGGTGAGATTCACGTATATGCACAACGCACTATTGTAGAAGGCGAACCTGCTGATGCTAACGAAATTTCTGTAGATGAGGCGCAGGCTATTGATGCCCGCCTTGTTGTCGGCGATATCGTGGAAGTGGAAGTTACGCCGAAAAACTTTGGTCGTATTGCTGCCCAAAATGCTAAGCAGGTTGTTGTACAACGCATCCGCGAAGCTGAACGTGGACAGGTTTATGAGCGTTTCCAAAGTCGTGCTAACGACATTGTAACTGGCGTTATCCAACGTATTGAAAACAAAAATGTATATATTGATTTGGGTAAGGTTGAAGCTGTGCTGATGCCGAACGAGCAGATTCCTGGCGAAACCTACCAATATCATGAACGCATGAAAACCTATATTGTAGAGGTTAAGCGTACTACCAAAGGTGGTCCGCAGATTATGGTTTCCCGTACTCATCCTGGTCTGCTCAAGCGTTTGTTTGAGCTGGAGGTTCCGGAAATCCATGATGGCGTGGTAGAAATTAAATCTGTAGCGCGCGAACCCGGTATGCGTTCTAAGATTTCCGTATACACCGCAGATAGCAATGTTGATCCTGTAGGTGCCTGCGTAGGCCATAAAGGCATGCGCGTGCAGACCATTGTTGGCGAGCTGCGCGGTGAAAAAATTGATATTGTAAAATATAGCGAAGATCCGGCGCAATATGTGGCTAATGCTTTAAGCCCGGCGAAGGTTGTCAGCACTACTGTCAACGAGGATGAAAAAATCTGCCGTGTTGTAGTTCCTGATTACCAGCTGTCCCTCGCTATCGGCAAAGAAGGCCAGAACGCAAGACTGGCTGCTAAGCTGACCGGCTGGAAGATTGATATTAAGAGCGAAACCCAGGCTGCTGAAGAAGAGGCTAATGCTGAAGATAACGTGGAAGTGGAAGCTGAACCGACAGTAGAAGAGGTTAGCGAAGAAGTGCAAGAATAATGATGAAAGTAAAAAAAATTCCGCAGCGCAAATGTGTTGGCTGCAATGAAATGAAGGATAAAAAGGCTTTGCTGCGTATCGTGCGTTCTCCCGAAGGTGAAATCAGTTTAGACCTTACGGGTAAAAAGAACGGCCGCGGTGCGTATGTCTGCCCTGATAAAGAATGTATTACTAAGGCTGTGAAGGAAAAACGTCTGGAGCGTGCTTTGGAAAAAACTATCAGCGAAGATGTTTACAAGCAGCTGCTGGAGGATTTGGAACATGGCAGACAATAAGGCAGCTTTTGCTCTGGGAATGGCGCAAAAGGCCGGCAAGGCAGCATCGGGTGATGTGGCTGTGCGTGCTGCTTTAAAAAGCGGCAAGGCCAAGCTCATGGTGCTGGCAAAGGATGTGGCACCTAACTCCAAAAAGGAGATGCTCTTTTTAGCAGAGCAGGCCGGTGTACCTGTGCTGGAACTTTTAAGCCGTGCAGAGCTGGGCTATGCCATAGGCAAGGCACAAAGAGCGGCAGTGGCAATTACGGATAGTAATTTTGCTAATATGCTGCTGAAAAAATAAATCCGCTTATTATCTAGTCTGGAGGTGGATTAATGGGTAATAAAAGAATATACGAGGTTGCCAAGGAATACGGTAAACCTGTACATGAGGTTATTGACTTATTGAAGAAAAACAACATTGTTAAAAATAATTTTAGTAGTGCTGATGACAATGTAATGGCTGTTATCCGCAAGGCTTATGATAAAAAACCTGCACCGCCGAAACTGGTGAAGGTTGAAAAACATGATGAGCCGAAGAAGCAGGCTGTACAGGCTAAGCCTATGGCAGCAAAACAAAACGAGAATAAAAATAATAACAACGGACAGAGGAATATGCAGCAACAAAATCATCAAAATAACCGCAACAACAATGGTCAGCAAGGCCGCTCTGAGAACCGTCAGGGCAATAATAACGGCGGCAGAAATAATGACAACCGCCAAAACCGTAACAACAACGGTGCGCAAGGCAGCCGTGATAACAGAGGTGCAGGCCGCAATGATGGCCGCCCGCAAAACCGCAATAATAACGGCGCACAAAATGGCCGCGATAATCGCGATAACCGTAATGGTAATCGCAACGAAAATCGTCAGGGCGGCGGTCGCCAAGGTGGCTATCCAGCTAAGAGCAGCCAGCCGAGCGTAGCAGTGCATGGTGAAAGCCGTGCGCAGGCAGCAGCTGGCCGTAACCGCAGTGAAAGCCGCGACGCTATGCGCGACAACCGCGATAACAGAAACGGCAATCGCAACGCAGGCAAGAGCCGTAAGGAAAAACCGCAGCTGAAAGGCAGCTATGCTACCCGCGAGAGCCGCCCGAACCGCAGTGCAGGCCATCAGATGCCGAACAACCGTAATAGAAAGCCTAACAACGCGCCGAAGGCTCCGCAAGCTCCGGTAGAAATTGTACGCCCGACTTATGTTGAAGTGGGCGAATCCATCAACGTACAAGAATTTGCCAAACTTATCAAACGCGAAGTAAATGAAGTTATTAAGGCTTTGTTCATGCTGGGCATGATGGTTACGATTAATCAGGATATTGATTATGATACTGCACAATTAATTGGTGAAAACTTTGGCGTAGAAGTAGGCCAGAAAGCTCCGGAAGAAGATCCGACAGAAGTTCCTGAAGTTGACGATCCGCCTGAAAAACGCGTTCCGCGTCCGCCGGTTATTACCGTTATGGGTCACGTTGACCATGGTAAAACTTCCCTTTTGGATGCTATCCGTAAAACGAATGTTACCGCACGCGAAGCGGGCGGTATTACCCAGCACATTGGTGCATATAAGGTAAATTACCAGGGCAAGCAGATTGTTTTCTTAGATACCCCTGGCCATGAAGCGTTTACCGCTATGCGTGCGCGTGGCGCACAGGTTACGGACGTTGCTATCCTTGTTGTAGCTGCTGATGACGGTGTAATGCCGCAGACCATCGAAGCTATCAACCATGCGAAGGCTGCTAAAGTGCCTATCATTGTTGCAATTAATAAAATTGACCGTCCTGGTGCTAACCCGGATCACGTTAAACAACAATTGGCAGAACATGAGCTGATTCCTGAAGATTGGGGCGGCGATACCATTATGGTTCCTGTTTCCGCACACCAAAAAACCGGTATCAGCGATTTGCTGGAAATGATTTTGCTGGTTGCAGAAATGCAGGAGCTTAAAGCTAACCCGAACCTGCCTGCCCATGGCACGATTATCGAAGCGCAGCTGGATAAAGGCCGCGGCCCTGTAGCTACTGTTTTAGTTCAGCGTGGTACTTTGCATATTGGTGATACTATTATCGCCGGTATGTGCTATGGTAAAGTTCGTGCTATGATTAACGACCGTGGTGAAAAAGTTAAAAAAGCTCTGCCTTCTACCCCTGTGGAAGTGCTTGGACTTAATGATGTACCGCAGGCTGGCGATATCTTAGACAGCACGGATGAGAAAATTGCCCGCAGTGTTGCTGAAAAACGTATCGCGAAGAAGAAAGAGGACGAAATC
>CAVKDE010000180.1:0-3902 GCA_963654835.1 Duodenibacillus sp.
GGATTTGAACGAAGCAATGATGCAGATTCATCGTTCAGACTGGTATTTTAATGAACGTGTATATCTGAAATATTATACGCAGAGTTCTGTCGCCAGCACTTATCTGTTACCGGAAGAAAACAGATGGCTGGCAGAGCATCCGGTAATCAATATCGGTTATTTGGATTATATGTACCCTTATAGCGGTACAGATAGCCAGGGAAACCTGCGCGGTATTTTGTCTGAATTTATCAGGCATATGAAAGATAATTATAATGTTAATCTTGTCCCTGTTGCGTATAAGAGCCATGCAGCCATGCATAAGGATTTGGAAGCGGGCAAGATTGATGTTATGTTCCCCACTTTGAGCGGTTTCTGGCTAGCAGAAAATCAGAACCGTATGCTTTCTGAGAGCCTGACAAACAGCTCAATGCTGCTGCTTTTTGATGATGATTATGATGGCAGGTCAACTAGAAGAATAGCTGTTAACAGCACGTATTCTTTCTATGAAATTTTCGCTAAAGAAAATTATCCTAATGCCGAAATTGTCAAATGCAACAGTTTGGAAGAATGTTTAAAGGCGGTTAAGGCTGGCAGAGCGGATTGCACGATGATGGATTCCAATTATTATTATGCAGTGAAGAATGAAAATGATTTGCTGGATAATCTGGTAGTTGTAAGTACAGGCATCCGCATTCCTATCAGTTTTTCCGTGCGCAGCGGTGATAGAGAGCTGCTGACTATTTTAAATAAAGGCTGCAATTCTATCGCTAACAGTGATATTATCAATGCCCGTTTGGCGCAGCTCAATAACGATAAGAAAACTACGCTGCTGCAATTTGCTAAGCAGAATATTGTGCTGGTGCTTACCTGTGCAGTGCTGCTGATACTCTTGCAAATCGCGATTTTTTCCATCTATATCCACAAATTGCGCAAAGGCAAGGAGCTGCTTTTGGAATCTAAAAAGAAAGCAGAAGAAGCCAGCGAAAATGCGGAAAGGGCAAGCAAAGCCAAGAGTGATTTCCTTGCAAATATGTCCCATGATATCCGCACGCCGATGAATGCTATTATTGGCCTGGCGACGGTGGGCAAGCTGGAAGTTGAAAGTCCGACGAAGATGCGCGAGTGCCTCAAAAAAATTGAGATCAGCTCCCATCTGCTGCTGGATTTAATTAATGATATACTCTGTATGTCCGCTATTGAGCGTGGCAAGATGAAAATCAATAAAGAACCCTTTAATTTTAAAAAGATGCTTAGCGAGCTGGTAACTGTTTTCTATCAGCAGAGCAGGCAAAAGGGTGTTGATTTTAAACTTAATATGTACAGCGTTACCGAAGAAATGCTTATCGGCGATGAGCTCAGGTTGAACCAGATTCTTATGAACCTGCTTTCCAATGCAGTGAAGTTCACTCCTGCCGGAGGAACGATAAACTTTAAGATTACGCAGGCAGCGCATACAGAAGATAATGTTACCATGCGCTTTGAAGTGAGTGATACAGGCATCGGCATGACGAAAGAAATGCTGTCGCGTTTGTTCTCTCCCTTTGAACAGCAGGATTCCGCTGTAACGCGCAAATACGGTGGCAGCGGTCTGGGTATGGCGATTACCAAGAACCTTACTTCGCTGATGGATGGCAAGATTTCTGTGGAAAGCAAATCCGGCGCAGGTACGCACTTTACCGTGGAGCTGCCTTTTGCTATAGCGCAGGAACAGGCAATGGAACATGATGATTATAAGAATCTGCATGTGCTGCTTGTGGATGATGATCCTGATGCCTGCAAATATTGCACTACTTTGTTGGAAGAGCTTGGTGTGCGCAGTGATTATGTTACTAGCGGTGAAGCTGCCTTAGAAGCTCTTGGTGATGCTGAGGATAAAGGCGATCCGTATAAGCTCTGCTTTATTGATTGGCAGATGCATGAAATGGATGGCATTGAAACAACACGCCAGATACGCAAGATTTTTGGCAAGGATTCTGTCATCGTTATTGTATCTGCTTACGATTTGGATGAAATTGAATCCGAAGGTGTGGAAGCTGGTGCCAATTACTTCATGATGAAGCCATTCTTCCAATCCAGCCTGATTTCCGTTATCAATAACGCATTAGGTCATAAAGACGATGCTAAGCACGTCTTTAATAACTACGACTTTACAGGAAAACGTGTTCTGATAGCAGAGGACGTTGCTTTAAATATGGAGGTTGCAGTGAAAATGCTGAACCTTGTCGGCATTGAAGCAAGCTGTGCCGAAAACGGCCAAAAAGCTGTGGAAATGTACGAAAGTGCTGAAGACAATTATTTTGACTGCATTCTGATGGATGTTAATATGCCTGTCATGACTGGCTTAGAAGCTGCATATCACATCCGTCATAGCAAGAAGCCTGATGCAAAAACTATTCAGATTTATGCAATGACAGCTAATGTCTTTGCAGATGATATCAAAGCAGTTGATGCATCCGGAATGAATGGGCATATTGCTAAACCTGTAGAGGTTAATAATTTGTATGATACCTTGAAAGTTGCTTTTGCAGCTTGCGACCATGATAAAGATAGCAAAAAGGAGTAGTTGTGATGAACCGTTATAGATTATTTCAAGCAGGTGTTGATGTAAATGACGCTGTGGAGCGTCTAGGTGGCGATAAGGAGCTGTACGAAGATTTATTAGCGCATTTTAAACAAAGTCCGCGTTATGATAATCTTTTAAAGGCTATCGAAGATGGCGATGCTGCGCAGGCTTTTCAGCTGGCACACGCACTGAAAGGTACAGCAGGTAATTTAAGCTTTACGCGGTTGTTTAAATCACTCAAGCCGGTTGTAGAGGCTTTGCGTGCAGGCGATGTTGAACTTGCTAAAGCAAGCCTGCCGGAACTTGAGGCTGATTATAAGCTTTTGATGGAAGCATTGTAATATTTTCAAATGAAAAGGCTCCGTAGCTTGTGCTGCGGAGCTGATTTTTTTGTGTGTTGTTTTATGAAAGCGAACGCTTTATTTCTTGCCTGTAAAGAGCAGTTTTACTGTGCTGTTATATTTAAACAGCTTTGTGAGGATTACGCTTAGTGCGAGCGAAGCGAGCACAAGCAGCACATAAGAGATTGCTACTTTTTTTACTGTCATGACAATGCCGAAGTGGTTATAGGCACTTGTCATCCAGTCCAGCAAAAGCGGATGCACAAAATAAATGAGCATAGAGTAAGTTGAAAGCGTGGAGATGGCTTGATAAATATAAGTAAGAAAAGAACCCCTTTCAGTCACCTGACGGTGACTGCTCTCCGCGAGGAGAGCCTTTTTTTGTGCCTTGCGCTCCAGAAAATCCAGAGCCAAGCAGAAGAATAAGATTGAACCGACTGTATAAAGCAGGCCTTGCGGGCTGAGCTGGTGATAAGTATTAGCTAAATCCAGCAGATTGTAGCCTTTGTTTGCTACTGCGTCGTAGCAGCTATACACATCGTAAGCGATGGTTGCGATATAAAAAACAGTTACGCTATAACTATATCTGCGCAGCAGTGCTAAAAATTTATCCCAATAGATAGCTGCTAAGCCGCCACTTATAAAAATAAGCAGATAATGCAAGGGCAGGTAGTTTAAGCGGTAATCAAAGAAGTTTTTCGCCAGCACGCTCCAGTTCGCAGTATTCATGCCCGGATGCGTTGTCCACCAGTTAAAAAGCAGTTGAAAAATAAACAGAAGGACTAGCATAAAAGGTATATTATGGTGTATAATTATACGCAGAAGCTTACGCCATAGCGGGTAAGTGCCATAAAACCACAGCAGGATAACCATAAAATATAAATGGTAGCAGCCTAAGCCGAAGAAAAGGACGAAGGCTACGTGCAGCGGATTCCAGCTGACGAAGCCTGGCGGCAGAATCAGCCAGAAATACAGCATGTAAAAAAGCGACCAGCTGAGATAAGGCAGGCCTGCTC
>CAVKDE010000181.1:0-3872 GCA_963654835.1 Duodenibacillus sp.
CCTTCAATATTGCTCAAAAGTGCCTGGCTCACGCCAATACGCTTTGCAACCTCCATCTGCTGCAAGCCTTTTGTAACACGTAGAATTTTTATTCTTGCACCAACTTTTTTCGATTTTTCGCTCATTGCTCTGCCTCCCTTGATTCAGCTTCACATAAACTTTCCTCATAAAGCCAAATTTTTAATTTCTGTTCTAGTTTGCTAAGATTATACCACTAAAGTCCCCCCCTGCAAGACTTCTGACGTTAATAAAATTATTCATCCTTACATAAATTTCCTAAGCTATACTTTTTTCTTTTGAGAAAGAAAAAAACTTCAACAATTGCTATACGCAATCGTTGAAGTTTCATATAGTTCGATATTCTTTTCTTTAGTTGATATAAAAATTTTTCTTAAATTTTTTATTTACATTATGTGTGAAAATACAAAAGGGTAAAAAGTGTAACACTTTCTACCCTAATTTTCTATGCTAAATAAAGTGGTGACAATTTAAAATCAATTTTAAATTGTCACCATTATAACATGCTTAAGAAAGAAAGCCAACAAAAAAAGGTGAAAAGCACAAAACTTTTCACCTTTGTATTTTCATTATTAAATTCTCTCGCCCTCACCATCGTCCCACGGAACGATAGTATCCTGCTTTAATGATTCCTGTACATTGATAAGGCGTTGGTTCGCACTGCCGCGAAAGCGCAGCGTCGGGTCTTTCAGCTCCAGCACAAATTCACCGTCTACCAAAACATCAATGTAAGAAAGCATTTCTTCCGTAATCTCCCACGGGCCAAGGTTGCCTGTCAGCATATCTTTTTCAAAATTATAACCGCTGTAGCACCACACATCTTTCTTGGGAAAATTCTGCTTCATCTCGCGCAAAAATTTTACTAACACAGCCTGATTGGCAGGCTCAAACGGTTCACCGCCCAAAAGCGACAGGCCACGGATATGCTCGTTTTCTAAGAGCTGCAAAAGTTTTTCCTCTGTTGCCTCCGTAAAAGGCTGACCATAATTAAAATCCCAAGATTCCGGATTAAAACAGCCTTTGCAGTGATGCGTGCAGCCACTCACAAAGAGCGATACGCGCAGGCCAGGGCCATTGGCTATATCCAGATTTTTAATCGTAGCGTAATTCATACTTTCACCCTCTTACAGATGCATAACCCTTGCCTTGATTTCCTTCGTCTTGCCCACGTTCCAGAAGTTTTCGCCCAGATAACCGCAGGTACGGCGGATAACCGTCATCTTGCCGTGATCTTTATTGTGGCAGACAGGACATTCCCACTCGTTATCATCGTTGATGGTAATTTCACCGTCAAAACCGCACACATGGCAGTAATCAGATTTTGTATTGAATTCAGCGTACTGAATATTATCGTAAATAAATTTTACAACTTCTTCCAATGCTTCCAAATTATGACGCATATTAGGAATTTCTACATAAGAAATTGCGCCACCGGAAGAAATTTTTTGGAACTGGCTTTCAAATTTAAACTTGCTGAAAGCATCAATCTGCTCGCGCACATCCACATGATAGGAATTAGTATAATAACCCTTATCGGTAACATCTTCAATCGAGCCAAAGCGTTCTTTATCAATGCGCGCAAAACGGTAGCACAGGCTTTCTGCCGGTGTGCCGTAAAGGCCAAAGCCTAAGCCTGTTTTCGCCTTCCACTTATCGCACGCACCACGCAGGCGGTTCATAACGCGCAGCGCAAAATCTTCGCCTTTAGGATCAGTATGGCTCACGCCTTTCATCAGCTTTGTTACTTCATAAAGACCAATATAGCCTAAGGAAATGGTGGAATAACCATTTTCCAGATATTTATCAATCGTTTCGCCTTTTTCCAGGCGGGCAATCGCACCGTACTGCCAATGTACAGGGCTGACATCACTCTTAATACCTTTCAGCGCATTATGGCGGCACATCAAAGCTTCGTAGCACAGCTCCAAACGCTCATCCAGCAGCTTCCAGAACTTCTGCTCATCGCCTTTAGCCAAAATGCCAATCTGCGGCAGATTGATGGAAACTACGCCCTGGTTAAAGCGTCCTTCAAATTTATAGTTACCGTTCTCATCCTTCCACGGAGAAAGGAAGCTGCGGCAGCCCATAGGTGAGAACACATTGCCTTCATAGTTTTCACGCATCTTCTTGGCGCTGATGTAATCAGGATACATACGCTTAGCACTGCATTTTACAGCCAGGCGGGTGATGTAATCATATTTACCGCCTTTTAAGCAGTTATGCTCGTCCAAAACGTAAATCAATTTTGGGAAAGCAGGCGTTACATAAACGCCTTTATCATTTTTAATACCTTGCAGACGCTGACGCAGAATTTCTTCTACAATCATCGCGTTTTCTTTCAGATACGGGTCATTTTCCTGCAAATTGAGGAACAGGGTAACAAACGGAGATTGACCATTCGTAGTCATCAAGGTGTTAATCTGGTATTGGATGGTCTGCACGCCGCCTTTCAGCTCGTAGCGCAGGCGTTCGTTCGTCAAACGCTCCAGCGTTGCAGTATCAATCTCGCCGCCAGCAGCTTCTAAAATACCTTTTTTAAACTTTTCGTAGCTCTTGCGCAGATATTTGCCAAGGTGCCGGATATCAACAGATTGGCCGCCATATTGGCTGGAAGCAACAGAAGCGATAATCTGCGTCATAACAGTGCAGGCAACCTGAAAGCTCTTGGGGCTTTCAATCATCTTGCCATTCATAACCGTGCCATTATCGAGCATGTCGCCAATGTTAATCAGGCAGCAGTTAAAAATCGGCTGAATAAAATAATCTGCATCATGGAAGTGCAGCACACCTTCTTCGTGAGCTTTAGAAATTTTTTCAGGCAGCATCAGGCGTTTTGTTAAATCTTTAGACACTTCACCGGCGATTAAATCGCGCTGGGTAGCAGCCATGACAGCATTTTTATTGGAGTTTTCCTCCATAACATCTTTATTATTATTGCGGATAAGAGAAAGAATAGATTCATCAGTAGTATTTGCCTTACGCACTAAAGCACGTTGATAGCGGTAGATAATGTATTGCTTCGCCAGCTCAAACTTTCCTTCATCCATCAGGCCATGCTCAACCATGTCCTGAATATCTTCAACTAAAAGGCGCTTACGATTACGGCTCTGCACGTTAGCAGCAATTTCTGCAATTTTGTCCTCCTCAATTCTATATTCAGGCTCTACTGCAGCATTAGCCTTTTGAATAGCAACGATAATTTTCTTGCCATCAAAGTCAACTGTAGTGCCATCGCGCTTGATAACTTTCATAAATCGTCAGCATCCTTTCCTAAAATTTTTATAAATACACAAACAATGCTATAGACATATGTAAAGGCTCTGACACCCTTTGCCAAAGCCCTTACATATATTACTCGAAAACACCAATTAACGCAAGCATTTTTTTGATGTACTCATTGTACCACAATATATCGTTTGTGTCAAAGGATATATGCACTATATATCGTGTTTTTTGGCTTTGTAGACTATTTTTCAGTAAGTGTTGCACTTACTATTTTTTTTGCTGTTTTTCCTATTTTGCTTTACAATAAAGTCTTGCGCGAGGAAATGTTATGCGGGCAAAAATTAAAAAATTTTGCTTAAACGCCTATTTTTTAGGCTGTCACCTTTGTACACGCACGCAAAAAATGGTACAATAGTATCTATCTTATTGTTTGGATTTGAGGAGGACAATACAATGGAAAATTCTGCTGCTAAGCATAGCTTACGTGGCATTTTTATGCTCACACTCTGTGCGTTTATCTGGGGCACAGCCTTTATTGCGCAAAGCGTTGGCGGTGATTACGCCGAACCGCTCACCTTCAACTGTGCGCGCAGCGTTTTAGCAACCATCTTTCTTTTTGGCTGCTGCCT
>CAVKDE010000182.1:0-804 GCA_963654835.1 Duodenibacillus sp.
GCATTTCCCAACTAGCTGCTAAACACGGAGCAGGTTTATTATCATCATCTTTAGTAATTAACGGTTCCCACACATCTAATATCCGACTGCAATATAAGCCATCTTTGTTTCCTGGCGCAAGATGGCGATAAGCTGCAAGGATAACAGTATTTTTATCACGTTGTTCTATATTAGTATTTGCTTGTTCTTGTTTGCTACAACCAACTGTCAACACAACTACCATTAGCAAAAGTAAGCTTAATATTTTTCTCATTTCTAAGCACCATATAAATAGAAGAAAAGAGGGCAGTAAAAACTACCCTCTTAAATTTAAAATATATTAGATATCAAACTGTGCAGACAACATAAAGGTTCTCGGCATAGACAAGCCAAATGTCGTAGAGCTGCCTCTACCCATCCAGTAATCTTTATCAGCAACATTGTAGCACATTGCACTAAGTTTTACAGGAACAGTGTTGATTTTAGTCTTGTAGTTGACACCTAAATCAAAGGTTACATAAGACGGAATTTCAGTCTTGCCACCTACTGCAGCAGAATCAATATAAGCCTTATCAACCCAATTAGCACGTCCTACAACACCCCAATCTTCATCAGGTTTGTATTCCAAACCCAATACTCCGCTCCATTTAGCAACGCCATTAACAAACCAACCATCTTTTGAACCTTTATTAGTATGTTCACGTTGCGCATCAAGATAAAGTAAGCCACCAGTAACAGTCCATTTATCAGCTAATTTACCATTGACAGTAAGTTCCATGCCTTTATAACGGTTCTTACCATCATCAACTTTTGTATAAGATTTAC
>CAVKDE010000182.1:814-3870 GCA_963654835.1 Duodenibacillus sp.
GATTTACCGCCATTGAAAATATCATATCTATTAGCTTCATCAATATCAAAGTAGCTTAAAGTAGTCATCATGCCAGCATTTTGGTATTTAACACCGATTTCATTTTGCTTACTCTTTACAGGCTCCATAATTTGATTTTCATTTGTGTAATATACATCTTTAGCATTGAGAACCTTAAGTCCACGAGAGAAGCTTTCAGTATGACCAACATACATAGCCAAATTTTCTACCGGTTTATAGGTAAAGCCATATGTCGGTAAAATATTATCATTTGTATAAGTATAGTTCGGTGCACCATTCTTATACATTTCCATGTGTTCATGTTTTTTAGAAGCAGCCAAAAGCAAAGAAGCTTTACCATATTCTAAAGTATCAGCAACAGTAATACCTACATTAGTTTCTTCCCAAGACGGTTTTGCTGCTCCGGAATTCTTCTTAATAGAATTCCAATCCTTAGCAAACCACCAATCATACAAATTACCACTAAGTGCAGTGCCATCATCAGTACTAGCAGTAGCAGACCAATATTTAGCCCAAGAACGGTCAATAGCAAAAGAAACATTATGTTTTACTTCACCAGTTTCAAATTTACCCTTTACACCAATCTGAGCATAAACATTTTTTGCAATCTCATTCATTTGCGAATAAACATTATTCACAAATTGTCCGCCATTTTTAAATTTAAGAGCTGAACTTTGATTATCTTTATTACCAAAACGGTTAGACTGACCATAGTTAGCAAACCAAGACCAATTATCATCCATCTTTTGATCATGATTTAAAGCCATAATCCAGCCATACATTCTCTTAGTCGTACCATCAAAATCATAATTATTTTTAGAATCAGGAGCGTCAGGCAACTCACTGCTATTATAAGTTTTATCTAAAGAAAACCATCTTTGTGCACCATTGATACGTCTATCATAGTGTCCGGCAAATAAATTGGTTTCGCTCTTTTCTCCACGGTGGTCAAAGTTAATGAAAATATTCTTTTCATTGTTTTCAGCACCAGGCAGAGATAATTTACCATCCATATATTCTGCATTTACACGCAGACCCCATTCATTATCTTTACCGAAACGACGCCCTACTTCAATTGTTTCACTAGTATTGCCTCTACCGGAAAAAGTTTGGGTATAACGTGTAACAGGTTTATCAGTTGCACGTTTAGTAACAATATTAATAGTACCAGGAGCAGGAGTTGCACCGCTATTCGTACCATTGTTAGACATACTTACACCATTTACGCCAGCATTAGGACCAGACGTAATATCAATTCTGTCAATTACATGGGACGGCGGAGTGGTAAATTGAGAGTACAAGCTCGGAATACCATTTAACATCATATGGTTACCGTTCATGTTAATACCACGCATACTAAAATCACTGTACATTGGAGAACTGGTACTGCTACGAATAGAAGGATTAGCAGTTAAAATATTAGCTAACGGTTGGCTAGGATCATCAAAAAGTGCTACTGCTTTTTCTGTCAAGCTCATTTCGGAATAAGGAATATCCATAACACTCTTATCACCCAAAATACCAAGTTTAGCCGTAGAGCGGATAATCCCCCCCCGGGAGTACATCCTTGCTGCCTTCAACGACAACCTCATCCAAGTTACCCTGCATAGTTTCCTCTGCTGCACTAGCAGACACTACAAACCCTACGCTGGCAACTGCGCACAGCACTGACATTACCAGTGCTTTTTTGTTTTTCAACAACATACTCAAACACCTCATCAACAAATTTATTTTTTTAACCTTCGCTGCCGAGCTGTCCGAGTTTCGCGTGCAGCTTAGGTTAAAAGCAAATCTATCAGGGCGTTTCGTTTTCCGGCAAGAAAAAAACGCCCTTTTGCGAATAGCAAAAGAACGGCGCACTCATCACTTCACCATTCTCCTGTCACTCGCAGTACACTTTGGTTAAAGAGCTTCAGGCAATTCTTCTGGCTTAGTTTCCTCGCAAACCTTGCCTTCCCAGTTTCCCAGTGACATTTTAAGGTTTGCTCCACATTACAGCTGCGTGACAGCGTAGGATTTACACCCACTTACTTATTAAGCATTGCTGCACCTGATAGCTAAAGTTATTCTTGTAGATTAACTGTTAAGATTGTGTATCAAATTTTACAGGCAGAATTATAGCATACGTTTTTGCTTCCGTCAAGAGGAGAAAAAAGAATAAAATTTACGCAGAAAATTATCATGTACTGTATAATGTACCGTTGCTATATTACGTAAGCAAAAAACTCTATGTTAAAAACCCCAAAAATTGACAAAGAACCGCAAAAACGCTCGCGTTCTACCGAACGCGAGCGTTAACTTTTAATACACTATGCTATTATGCTTGCGGTTTTTGCGCATCAGCTTCAACACTAGGCGCAGCACTGATAGTAGCTTCGGGCACAGCCTCAGTCGGAGCAGCAGCACTTGCTTCGCTAGCAGGCGCAACAGCTTCTTCATGCGCAATAGATTGCTTTACCAGATAGAGCTTCTCCTCCGCAGAAAGGATATGACCATACTTCACCAGCTGGTTAATCTCTTCCTCATCCAAGGTTTCCTTCTCCATCAAAGCCTTCGCAATCACATGCAGCTTATCAATATTTTCGCTGAGCAGCTTCTCTGTTGCAGCGTAAGCATCCTCCATAAAGGAGCGCACTTCTTTATCAATCTCTGCAGCAACCTCTTCGCTGTAATCCTTGTCACGCGCAATATCGCGGCCTAGGAACACCTGATCCTGGCGATGGCCAAAGGTAACAGGGCCAATGTTCTCGCTCATGCCATATTCGCAAATCATTTGGCGCGCAAGTTGGGTAGCACGCTGCAAATCATTGCTGGCACCGCTGGAAATTTCTTTCAGCACCAAAGCCTCAGCCACACGTCCGCCGAGGAGCACTTTCAGCTCGTCGAGCATTTCGCTGCGGGTTGCATAATACTTATCTTCCTTCGGCAGGCTCAGGGTATAACCACCGGCACGACCGCGGGGAATAATTGTAACCTTATGCACAGGATCAGTATGCTCAAGGAGCATACCCACAATTGTATGACCACCTTCATGG
>CAVKDE010000183.1:0-3866 GCA_963654835.1 Duodenibacillus sp.
ATTTAATTGAGTCGCTTATGCAATCGTCACTCTCACTTGCGAGTTACGCTTGCAAAAACAAATGTGGCATTGCGCCACACTTGTTTTTATTTTTACAAATACTGCTTTATTCTTCGTCTACACCCATCGCGATTTTCTCCGGCGTAATCGGCAAAGTGTAAAAGCGTTTGCCAGTCGCCTGATAAATTGCATCCGCAATAGCGGGCGCAGGCGTATTGATAACCAGCTCACCCACAGATTTCGCACCAAACGGGCCGCTCTCTTCATAGCTGGAAGCAAAATCTACATGAATATGCCCGATATCCTCACGACAAGGCACCTTATACTGCATAAAAGAATTTTCATAAATGCGTCCTTCCGGACTATAAGTAACATTCTCCATAAGCGTCATGCCAATACCTTGCAAAAGCCCGCCTTCCGTCTGCACCTTCGCCAGATGCGGATTTATCGGCGTACCACAGTCCACAGAAGCATAATAGTTCACAACCTGCGTTTCACCGGTCAAGAGATCTGTTTCCATCTCCGCTACACCTGCCATAAATGGCGGTGGCGAGAGCACGCTATTTTGTTCCACAGTTTCTTCCAGCGCAATATCGTTATTCGCCTGTGAAGCAACGCCCACTTCAAACAGGCTCACAGCCTTATCCGTAATAGTATCACGCACCTCTTGGCCATCAAAAACAACCTGCTCAGGTGCGCAGCCTAAAAGCTTTGCACCAACCTGGCAAATCTTCCCACGCAGACGCTGCGCACACAGCTCTACAGCCTTGCCCGTAATATAAGTAGTACTCGAAGCATAAGAACCGGAATCATACGGCGAAGCATCAGTATCCGCGCCAAAAACCATCACATTATCAATATCACATTCCAAAACTTCAGCTGCCATCTGCGCCAAAATCGTATCGCAGCCTGTACCCATATCCGCCGCACCAATGAGCAGCGTATAGTGGCCGTCATCATCTAATTTCAGCGTTGCACCGCCCACATCAAGATACGGAATCGCACTGCCCTGCATCGCAATCGCCACGCCCATCGTACGCACCTTGCCATCAGGCATTTTCCGCAGCGGGAACTTTTCATCCCAGCCGCTCATCTCGCGCACCTGCGCTAGACATTTATCCAGCGCGCAGCTTGTATTAGGCGCACCATAATAAGCAGGCATAATATCGCCTTCATGCGTGATGTTCATTTCACGCAGCTTAATCGGATCCATCTTAATGCGCGCAGCCAGCTCGTTTACAGCAGATTCCACAGCAAAAATGCCCTGCGGCGCACCGTAACCACGGTAAGCACCTGCTGCCTGCAAATTTGTGTAAACTACGTCGTAACCAAAGCGAAACGCTTCCGTTCTATATAAAGGGATGGATTTATGACCTGAAAGACCAACCGTCGTCGGTCCATGCTCGCCATAAGCACCAGTATTAGACAGCGTATATAAATCAATGGCTCTAATCTTGCCTTTCTTCGTCGCACCAAGGCGCACATGCACTTCCATCTCATGACGCGGGCTGGAGGCAATATGACATTCATAGCGGTCAAAAATCATCTTACTCGGCTTCTTCGTTTTCCAGGTAACAAAGGCCGGATACATCTCGCTGACGCAGCTCTGCTTCGCGCCAAAACCACCGCCGATACGCGGTTTAACTACGCGCACCTTGCTTTTAGGGATATGCAGCGCGTTCGCAATAATGCGGCGGCAATGGAAAACTATCTGCGTAGAGCTTAAAATATTCAAACGCCCATAAGTATCAATAGAGCAATAAGTAATAAAAGGCTCCATCATATCCTGCTGCACAGCCTTTGTATGCGTAGTCTGGTCAATGACGATATCGCACTCGCTGAGCACCTTTTCTACATCGCCATCTTCAATTGTTTCCTGAGCGCACAAATTGCGTTTATTATCTGCTCCCACAGGGCAGTTTGCCTTCCACGTGCTTTCAGGATGCACCAAAACAGGGTTATCTAGCGCTTTACGAAAATCAAGCACAGCGTCTAAAACCTGATACTTAACTTTAATCATAGAAAGAGCTTTATCTACAGCCTTTTCCGTTTTACCGGCAACAATCGCTACAATATCGCCTACAAAACGTACATGGCGGTCTAAAAGCAGGCGGTCATAAGGACTGGGCTCGGGGTAAGTCTGGCCTGCGTAGGTGCAGCGTTCTCCCTCCTGGTCCACGTCCTGCCACGTATAAATCGCTTCGATGTCAGGCACTTTCGCCGCAATCGCCGTGTTGATACTTTCAATTAGCGCATTCGCATGGGGAGAACGCAGAACTTTGACGATCAGGCAATCGTTAGGAATCAAATCGTTCGTATAAACAGGCTGGCCTGTTACGAGCTGCATAGCATCCTTCTTGCGGTAGGATTGGTTAACAATCTTCATGCCTTACGCCTCCTTTCCCTGCGCCTTACGCCAGGCGATAAAATTTTGGATACCGCGCAGCTGGCCTTCATAACCAGAGCAGCGGCATAAATTACCGGCTAAAAATTCTTTGATTTCTGCTTCCGTAGGTTCAGCATTATCACGCAAAAGAGCTAAGGCGTTCATAATCATCCCCGGGTTGCAGAAGCCGCACTGCTCCGCACCCTGGTCTGCAATAAACGCACCAAACTCCGCTGCCTCTTTTTGCAAGCCTTCCATTGTAGTAAGCTTGTGCCCTGCTGCACGTGCAGCCAAAATACCGCAGGAAAGCACAGGCATATCATCCATAAAAACAGTACAAAGGCCGCAGTTCGTCGTATCACAGCCACGCTTTACGCTATAGCAGCCTTCCTTACGCAAAAAATCTAATAAAATGGTATCAGCTTCGATAGAACGGGTAAGCTTTTTGCCATTTAGTGTCAAAGTAATTTCCATTACGCCTTACCTCCCAGCTCTAACAAGCATCTTGCCGCCAGCACCTTGATAAGATGCGTGCGGTACGCTGCACTGCCACGCGGGTTGCTCTGCGTCGGCAGAACTTGCGCAGCATATTCTGCAAAAGCCCTAGCTTTTTCTTCCGTCATCGGCAAAGCTGCCAACTGCTTTTCATCTTTTACTAAAGCAGCTTTAGACGGACGCGCACCCACGGCAATCTGCACACCAGCATTATTTAGAGCTGCCGCACAGGTCAATACAGGAAAATCCGTCTTAGAAATGCGCACAGATTTATAAACATAATGCGCCTTTTGCTTTTTTACAAGCACACGTACTAAAATATCGCGATCATATTTCATCTGTACAAAATCAGCCAGCGGAACGATGCCGCCTTTATAAAGCTCCACATAACTATCCATCACGAGCAAGAGCGAAAGCACGTCAGAAAAACCAAAACGACCGAACACGCTACCGCCCACTGTAGCCAGATTGCGGAACTGTACACCTACAATGTGTCGCAAAGCTTCTTTGTTTGCACCTTCGCTGTATTTAGTAAAGCCTTCATGTAATTCTAATTGACGCAGCGTTACCATCGCACCAATACGAAACTCTGTTTCTGTTTCTTCAATTGTATTTAAACCTAAATCAGATAAATCAATCGCTGTCTGCACATTGCCCTTGCTCATACGCATCCACAGCATACCGCCCAGCACACGGTTCATACGCTTTTGGTTGAGCTGCCAGGCTTCCTCCAGCGACGACGCTCTTTTATATTCACGAATTGTCAACATCACAATCCCTCCATTGTCGTGACTTTGATTGCATAATCCACTTTATTTTACCATAAATACGCCGCATTGCGCAATTTTTTATCTATTCAACAACATAAATTTTACAAAAAAATAAGCAGCAGCGTGTTAACTAAACATACTGTTGCTTATTTATAGAGATTATGATAAACTATCTGTGACAACCGTGCTAGCGGGGTGGCGTAGCCTTTCATTCC
>CAVKDE010000184.1:0-3854 GCA_963654835.1 Duodenibacillus sp.
GCTTATGCTCATGTCCGTAGTAATAATAATAGCCATAGCCATAACCGTGGTGCTCGCTACGCACCTTGTTCAGCACAACGCCAAGAACGTTTGCGCCCGCATTTACAAGGCTTGCCTTCACATCACGTGCTGCTTCCACCTTTACGTTCCCGCTATCAATGACAAGAATTACGCCATCAACTATGCAAGAAACTACCAGCGCATCCGTCACAGGCAGCACCGGCGGCGTATCCACCAGCACGTAATCATATTGCGCTTTAGCTTCATTGAGCAGCTGCTGCATCCGCTCGCTGCCTAAAAGCTCGCTCGGGTTTGGCGGCACAACGCCTGCTGTGAGTGCGTCTAAATTAGCAATCTGCGTTGCCTGCACCGCATCATTCAAAGCTGTGCCCATGCTGATGCAGCTAGAAAGGCCTACGCGGTTGCTGAGCGCAAACATTTTATGCACCGTCGGATTACGCATATCACAATCCATAACCAGCACGCGCTTGCCTGCCTGCGTCAAAACTACTGCCAGGTTAGAAATTGTCGTGCTCTTGCCTTCATCCGGCGTGCAGCTTGTAAGCATCAGCGTTTGCAGCTGTTTGCCTGCCTGCGCAAACTGAATGCTGGTACGGATTACGCGATAAGCCTCTGCCGCGGGGTTTTTCGGATCACTTTGTGCAATCAAATTTAAGCCTTCCATACTTTCCTCCATAACTTCGCCAGCAGGCCGGGGCCTTTATCGCTCTCCTGCATATTTTTCTTCAAATCATCCATATCCGGCACGCTACCCAAAACAGGCAGTTCCAGGTAGTTCGCCACATCATCCGTATTTTTAATCGTCCTATTAAGCAGCTCGCGCACAATGACAAAGCCACTGCTTGCTAACGCGCCTAAAAGTGCTGCTAATAAAAGCGTCAATGCTTTTTTAGGCTTTGCAGGTCTTTCCGGCAGCGTTCCGCCATCCACCACCTGCACTTCGGTCGCTACGCTTGCTTCTGCAACCTTTGCTTCCTCCAGGCGTTTGGCCAGCATAACATAAATCTCGTTTGCTACCGTCACATCACGCATCAGGCTTACAAATTCCTGCTCCTTATCTGAAAGGTTGCGAATATCAGCCTTGTTATCACTGTCAATCTGTGCTAATTTAGCTAAATTGCTCTGCGCTACGCTGGCTTCAGCTTCACTCGTAAACTTCGCTGCCAAAAGCTGCTGGTGTACAGGGTTATCACTAGGTGCCTGCATAGCTGCCACTTTATTGATTTCATTGGTAATTTTTTGTTTTAAATTGGCAATTTCCTGTTCCACCTGCTGCACCTTTGGATGCTGCGCGGTGTATTTATCAAGGTAGCCAATGCGCTCGCCTTCCAGCTGCGCCAATTGCTGGTTATACAGCTGAATCGTTTTGTTATCGGCAATGGAAGCAGCTTCGCCATTAAGCTGGCCGTTCGTCGCTGCCAGGCGCGCGTTCGCCGTTGCTAGTGCCACCTTGTTTTCTGCATTCAGCTTATCCACCATGCCCATTTTTTCCGTTGCCAGCTTCACAGCGTCGTCAGGAGCGATAATGTCATTAGCCTTTTTATATTCCGTCAGCTTGTTTTCTGCTTCCTGTAATTCCTTTTTAGAAGCTATTGTGCGCTCTTCAATAAAACCGCGCGTTGCCTTTTGCTGGTCGCGGGAAAGTTCCGTCAGCCTTGCTAAAAAGCCATCCACAATCAGCTTATTCACCTGCTGAGCTTTTTCGGCTGTTTCCGCGCGGGCAGTGAGCTGCATAATCTCCGTATCTTTAAAGGGAGCGGTCGTCACCTTCGCTTTAACATAAGCATCATAATCAGGATATTTGCCCTCTTTATTTGCCTCTTCCGTCTTTTGGATAACAGGCACGATAACGCTGCGGCTCTTCAAAATTTCCGCATAGGTATTCATCAGCTGGGTGTTCGCCATCGCATTGCCCATGGGCATGGATTCCAAAAGGCTCGTGCCAATGCCTTTAGGCTGCTTCACGCGCAGCAGTGCCTGCGATTCATAAACAGGCGTTGCCACGGCCAAATACACGCCTGCAGCAACAACAAATACGCCAGTCACACGGGCAATGTTCGCCGCATTGCGCTTTAAGATGGACGCAACTTCGCGTAAATCTATGGTAATTTCTTCGTCATTGAAATTGTTGTTCACACTGCTTCTCCTTCTTAATCATTATCTATACGGTCAACATAGTACAGACCGGTAATAAACGGCATAATGTCCCTTGCAAAGGTAATCTTATGGTTGCTCGTGAGGTATAGGCAATCGCCTTCATTAAGCACTAAGTTGACGTTTTGATCCGCCTTCGTGAGGAAGTTATTGATATTTAACTTCTCCACTTCCGTAGAGCCTGCACGCACGAGGAAAATATTTTTCTTGGCAGATTTTTCCGTAAAGCCTTCTGCTTTCGCCAAAGCATCAATCACGCGATGGCTTTTTTCCAGCTCATACAGACCAGGTTTTTTTATCTCACCTAAAACATATACACGCGTCGTGCCTAATTTCATCACATTCACGCTAATGCTCGGCGCAACAAGGTATTGGCTAAAGCGATTCGTCAGCTCCTCGCGAAACTGCGCTACAGTTTTGCCTGTCACATCCACATCCCCAATCAGGGGGAAGGATACCTTGCCATCAGGACGCACCACATAAGGTGAATATTGGCTGTTGTTCGCAGGTGTGCTCAAATCTTCGTGACCATAGACAATCACTTGCAGCACATCACCCGGACACATTATGTAATCTGTAACTTGCGCCTGCGCAGGGGTCGCCATGCCGATGGCTGCCGCCAGCGCGAACGCTAAAAGTGTATTTTTCATGGGAATCTCCTTTTTATCTTCCAAACAACCTACTCCAGAACGTCTTTTTCTTCTCTTCCCTAACAATTTTCTCTGGAATACAAAACTCTACTTTTTCCCCGGCAAGCAGCCTCCGCGGATTTTCCTCCGCAATGCGCGCTAGCTCCTCCTCCCCCGCAAGTTCCGCAATCACGCGTGCGCCCACGCGCATATCCGTATCGCGTCCCTCGGCGCGATGTGCATCACTGCCCAAAAAATCCACAAGCTTATTTTTGAGCAGCAGCTTCGCCGCCTGCTCGGCGTGTTCGCCAAAAGCGCCTGTAAAACTGCCCGCATTACATTGCAATAAAAGGCCTTCCTTGCGCCACGCCAGCAGCTTTTCTGTCTTCGTCATCAGCTCAGGATAACGCTCCGGATGCGCCAAAATCGGCGTTACGCCTTTCAAGCGCAGCTCGTACCAAAAATCATCGGCATATTCCGGGATAAAATGCATCGGCAGCTCCACCAAAATATAGGTATTATCCTGCTTGAGAAACTGTTCTCCGTTTAAGCAATAGCTGCCATTCACCGCCAGTTCCGGCAGCAAATCCCAGTCCATAAAAACCTCGCTGCCACTATAAATGGCAAGCGCGATATCATGTTCTTTCGCCAAAAGACGTAGCTTCTCCACACCGCTAAGCAAAGTTTCCCAACTTGGATGCTCGCCTGCCTGTAACACGTGGCTCGTAGCAAAAATCGCCTGCGTGCCACTCTTGGCAGCTTTTTGCAGCATCGCCAGGCTCATCGCCTCGCTTACACTGCCATCATCCACACCATAGATAATGTGAGAATGCAAATCAAACATTTGCCTGCCTCACTTTTTCAGGCTTGCTAACGCCATCGCTAAATCTCCTAAAGAAAAATATTTATCAGTATCCGGCTTATCAAATTCAGCATCAATATCTGTAAAAAATTCGCGCATCGGGCAACCTAAAGTTTCGTGAATTTTAATCAGGTTTTCTAAAGTTACATTGCAGCGACCGCTTTCAATATTGCTCAAATGCGCCTGGC
>CAVKDE010000185.1:0-3841 GCA_963654835.1 Duodenibacillus sp.
GCCGTTCCACCTGAACCGGAAATAAAACAGGATGAAGAAGACAAAGACAAGGATAAAGATAAGGACAAAGACAAAACGCAGGATAAGGATAAAAACGCTGCCAACGAGGTTAAAACAGATAATACCGCCACGCAGCAGCCTGTTGTCAGCAGCCAGCCTACGAACCGTAAACGCAGCATGAAAGACCGCGTTAATGAAGTCATGGGCAAGCCTGTTGTCAGCAACCAGCCTACCCCGCGCAACTAAAGCAAAACAATTAGAGGTCATCAAACGCGATGACCTCTTTTTTCACGCTTCTTTCAATTGTATATTGTATACAGGATAGCTTCAGTATGTTATAATAAGCAAGGAAAAGAAAATTTCATTTACACTTACACAAGGAGTAAAATCATGGATAAAAAAACTGTAAAAATAGTAGAAACCGTCCTGCGTGACGGACCGCAATCACTTGCAGCAACAAGAATGCGTATCAGTGATATGCTGCCTGTACTGGAAAAATTAGATAATGCCGGTTATTACGCATTGGAAGCCTGGGGCGGAGCAACCTTTGATGCCTGCCTGCGCTTTTTGAACGAAGATCCTTGGCAGCGTCTGCGCACACTCAAAAAACACCTACGTAAAACGCCGATTCAGATGCTTTTACGTGGGCAAAATATTTTAGGTTATAACCATTATGCAGATGATGTAGTGCGTGAATTTGTCAAACGTTCTGTAGCTAACGGCGTTTCCATCATCCGTATTTTTGATGCGCTCAATGACACCCGCAATTTAGAATGTGCTATGCGCGCAGCTAAAGAAGCTGGTGCTCATGTACAAGGCTGCATTGTTTATACCATCAGTCCCTATCACAAGGATAAGGATTTTGTAAAATTAGGCAAAGAATTAGCACAAATGGGTGCAGATTCCATCTGCATTAAAGATATGGCAGGCCTGCTGCGTCCTTACGCTGCCGAAAGCCTTATAAAAAGCCTCAAGGCAGAGCTTAACCTGCCCATTGACGTGCATACCCACTTCACCAGCGGCATGGGCGACATGACTTATCTTAAAGCAGTTGAAGCTGGTGCAGATATTATTGACACCGCACTTTCTCCATTCGCCGAATCAACCAGCCAGCCTTGTACGGAATCACTCGTAGCAACGCTGGAAGGAACGCCCTATGATACAGGTATCAAACTACCGCATCTTAATGAGCTGGCAGACCACTTCAAAACAGTACGCAAAAATCTAATTCATGATTTCAATCTCAATGCTAATATTCCTATCGATCCCAAGGTACTTACCTTCCAGATTCCCGGTGGTATGCTCTCCAATTTACTCAACCAAATGAAAGAAATGGGTGTTGCAGATAAATACCCCGAACTGCTGGAAGAAATGCCACGCGTGCGTGCAGAACTCGGATATCCGCCGCTGGTAACGCCCACCAGCCAGATTGTCGGTTCAATGTCCGTTTTAAATGTTGCTTTGGGACGCTATAAAATGATCCCTCGCGAAGTAAAGGATTTAATTCTTGGTAAATACGGCCGTACTCCCGCACCAATTGATGAAACTGTCAAACAGCTTGCTATTGGCAGTACGCCACAGATTGACCACCGTCCTGCGGATGATATTCCCCCGCAGATGAAAAAACTGCGCGAAAAGCTGGCAGAAGCAGGATTCCCTGGTGCACCTGTAGAAGATGTATTAAGTTACGCCCTCTTCCCTGAAGTTACGCTGAACTTTTTACGTCATAGCAATATCGGTATTAACTTCCACGATTTATAAGACAAAAAATTAGAGCTATCGCTTCACAAGCTTCATGCTTGCAGGAGCGGTAGCTCTTTTTACGTTTTTAAGATAGAGCTTATAGCTAAGCGTTCTTCCTTACAGCTCAATAAATTCTACCTGCGGTTTTTCGCCCTTATTTAGTGTAAGCACAGCAAAGCAGGGCGCAGAACCTCCGCGTGGACGCGCAGGGCTGCCTGGATTTACCAAAAGCGTATCAGTATAATACTCAAACATAGGCACGTGCGTATGCCCATAGACAACAATATCCTGTTTGAGCTGGTGCGCCCAATAACCTAAATCAGCCTGCACATTCGTTTCAATATAGCGATGACCATGCGTCAGCCAGATTTTAAACCCTTCCAGCTCAAAATATTCATCAAAAAGCGCACCGTCACTGATTAAATCGCAATTGCCGCGCACACGAATAGTTTTAATGCCCGTAGCATTGTGCAGCAAATTAGCATCCGTAGCATAATCGCCGGTATGCAGCCATAAATCCACTGGTGGCGTAAGCCTGAGCACTTTGCGCACAGCCTGCATATTACCGTGCGTATCACCAACAATGCCTATTTTCATTTTTTCTTGCTCCAGATAGTTACCAGTTTGCGGATTGCTTTACCGCGGTGGCTGATACGGTTTTTTTCCTGCATAGAAGCTTCACCCATGCTTTTGTGCAGCTCGGTAGACCAAAAAAGCGGGTCATAGCCAAAGCCTTGCTCGCCCAAAGGCTCGTGCAGCAGCATCCCTTCGCACACGCCATCTACTTCGTTCAGTACTTTGCCGTCAGGTTGAGCCACGCATAAAGCGCAGCGGAAGCGACAGGTGCGTTTTACCTGAAATTTCATATTGTGCAAAAGCAGGTTATTATTATCCTCGTCGCTCGCTTCTTCGCCAGCGTAACGCGCACTGCGCACGCCAGGCGCACCATCTAACGCCTGCACTTCTAGGCCTGAATCATCAGCAATGCAGGGCTTGCCTAATTTTTTAGCATAATAGGTAGCTTTCTGGCGGGCATTCGCCGCAAAAGTGCGGCCTGTTTCTGCCGGAGCTTCAATCTTATCAAAATCAGCCAGATATTTTATTTCAATCGGCAAATCTTTCATCAATGTTTTAAATTCTTCTACCTTACCCTGGTTATGGGTAGCTACAATAAGTTCTTTAATCATCATAAAACCTCGCTTCAAATTTTAGAGTGTATCAATAAACCCATCCGTAATGTTCTGCACAAAAACGTATTGCCAGCGTCCGCTCTTCTTCTCCCGCAGTGCGATATCATAAGCTTCCTTACGGCAATGCGCACAAATTTCGCGTGGCAGACAGGCAATAAAAGCACTTTGGTCGCCAAAGCGCGTGCCTTCTGCTGCCGTTTGGATAGTGAAATAACCACGGCAGGCGTGCTGCGCACAATAATGCACGCTCTCTATCTGCTCTTCGCGGATACCGTCTTCATCATAATAAATATGCTTGCGCCTGCTCCACACCTCGCCGCATTTGGCCAGAAGATATTTTCTGGTTTCCTCACGGTTAAAATAAAGCGTACCCACTTCTTCAATGAGCTTATCCACTCTACCGTCACAACGTACATCCTGCTTACGCAGGCCGCTTAAATCAGGCTCTACAACCTTGCTGTAATCCATGCCTGCCATCGCTAAAATAATACCTGTATTAACATAAGGCAGTGCGCTTTCAATGGAATAACCGCCTTCTAAGACAGCAATATCAGCCTTGAGCTTAGCTGCCAGGCGCGCATAACCCTGCGCTGTTATCTGCATGGAAGCCAGCGGATCACTGAAATGGTTATCCTGCCCCGCACTGTTAATGATAAGCTCTGGCGCAAAATCATCCAAAATCGGCGCAATCAGCTCATCATATAAACGGTGCAGTCCGCTGTCACCCGTGCCAGGCAAAAGCGGCAGATTAATATTCGTTCCCCACGCCGCCGGGCTGCCTGCTTCCTCAGGAAAACCAGTGCCCGGGTAAAGCGTGCGCCCATCCTGATGGAAAGAAATATACAAAGTATCAGGATCATGGTAGAACACATCTTGCGAACCGTCACCATGATGCACATCAGTATCGA